>DAOVKY010000202.1 GCA_030631525.1 bacterium | reverse complement strand
AGACACTGTAAGTTCCTGAATCATCTCAGGCAGGTGTCTATGTGTATTTATATTATAAGGAGCAATGTTTTCATTTACCTCTGAAAATAGACTTTTCAAGCTCAAGCTTCTTCCTGATCCGGAAGCGCCGCTTTTTGAATCTATAATGATAGAACCTGTTTTTACCATTTCGCTTGAGATAAGCGGCTTAAGAGCAAGGATTGCACCTGTTGGATAACAGCCAGGATTAGCTATGAGCTTTGCCTTCGCAATATTAGTCTTATAGATCTCAGGAAGTCCGTATACTGCTTCCTTAAGAAGTTCCGGATGGGTATGCTTGGTTTTATACCATTTCTCATATATACCAGCATCTTTAAGGCGAAAATCCGCACTCAAATCAATAACAGTTTTCCCCAGGTTCAGAAATTGGCTAGTCAGGTCTAAGCCAGAACAGTGTGGAAGCGCCATAAAAATAACATCAGCTTTTTCTGCAACTTGTTTCGGGTTTTTTAGGGTATTACACGGCAACGCAAGCTGATCACGCATATGTGGAAATGCTTCACTGATATTTGATAGAGATTCTCCTTTTCTCGTCAAGGATGTAATCTCCACATCATGATGATTCAGGAAAATTCGTATTAGTTCAACTCCTGTATAACCGGTCGCCCCAACAATTGCTACTTTTATCATATTCAACCTCTTAACATTTCAGGAGTTTTATTTTATATACATATGTAAAGCATGTCAATGTAAAGACTACTTTATCATGCTTACCATTTGTTTGAATTTGTCCGTACCAGCCTCTTTTAACAACTCAAACATTACCATTTCTGTAGAAGTGGGGATTGTGCCTGCTTGAGCCATTCTTTCAAAACCTGTTTCTCTATTATTTTCGGTTCTGGAAGATATAGCGTCTTTAACAAAGAAAACAGAATATCCTGATTTCAGCCCGCCTAAAGCTGTTTGTGTTATGCAAACGTGTGATTCTATGCCGCACAGTATTATGCTGTCTCTTTTCAGTTCTTTCAGCTTTTTCGAAAAATCACTGTTACCAAAACAGCTGAAGCGTATCTTTTCTATTGGCTGCCATGGAGTTATTAAATCTTTTATTTCGGGAATGGTTGAGCCTAATCCTTTTGGATATTGTTCGGTTACTATAATCGGAATATTAAGTATTTTGGCAGATTTTATTAATGTAACAGCATTGCTAATAACAGTCTGCTGGCCAAATATTTTAGGAATAATCCTTTCCTGAATATCAACAACAACAAGCACGCTGTCTTGCACGGAAAGATTTTTCATACAGTCACCTCAATATGCTTATTTGCGTTTGTTCTTGATGGACACAGGTCATTAAGAATGCACTTGGAACAGATGGGTTTTCTTGCCTGACATATTTTCCTGCCATGGGATATGAGTAAAAATGAGAATTGCGCCCATTTATTTTTCGGCACAATATCCATAAGGTCTTTTTCTATCTTTTCGGGATTATCATTCCTTGTTAAACCCAATCTCTGCGATAACCTTTTCACATGAGTGTCAACTACAATGCCCTCAATTATTCCATACGCGCTTGTAAGCACTACATTTGCTGTTTTTCTTGCAACTCCGGGAAGAAGCAGGATTTCTTTCATTGTGTTTGGAACCTGCCCATCAAATTTCTCTATAAGCATCTTGCAGGCATTTTTTATATTTTTTGCCTTATTCCTGAAGAAGCCTGTTTGTCTTATGTCTTTTTCTAATTCGGGAAGTTCTGCATTAGCATAATCCTTTACAGACTTGTACTTTTTAAATAATTTCTTTGTTACATTATTTACCCTTTCATCTGTACATTGCGCGGAGAGTATTGTTGATACAAGGAGCTGAATAGGACTTCTGTAATATAGAGTAGTTTTCGGAGCAGGATATTCTTTTATCAGTCTGGAAATTAGAGAATGGAGATATTCTCTTTTGTCTGTTTCCAATAACTCTTAAACTCCTCGTATTTTTGACTTGTCTTTTGTTTGAGAGATTGCGGCAGGAGAGATTTCATAGCTAAAAATACTGTCTTTGCCTTTGGAAATATATAGGACTCTCCTGTGAATTTACTATCCTTAGGGAGAAGAACCACTAAGAAAACAAGCAGTACGCCTACAATACATGCGCCTTTAACAAAGCCAAATAAGACTCCTCCTACATGGTCAAGCCACCTTAAAGGAGATTTTTTTATAAATTTATTACAGAAATGTCCTAATATTAGAATAGCTCCAGCAGTAAGGGCAAAAAGCACTACAAAGCATAATCCTTTCATGAATATTGAATCCCCCATCTTTTCTCTGAGCATTTCAACTAAAAATACATAGAAATGGCTGGCAACAATATATCCAAGGATAATAGCGGCCAAATTTATAATGGTTTTGAAAAAACCTTTAATTCCACTCCATACAGTTACTATTCCCAGAATTAAGATTATGATGATATCCAGAGCATTAAGTGTCATTATAATTCCCCACGTTTTTCCATGGCTTTGGCTAATGTTGCCTGATCTGTATACTCAATATTTCCACCAACAGGGATACCTCTAGCAATTCTGGTTACTTTGATCCCTAATGGCTTTATTATCTTACCAAGATACATTGCTGTAGCTTCGCCTTCTGTATTAGGATT
>DAOVKY010000194.1 GCA_030631525.1 bacterium | reverse complement strand
AGAACAGGCAGACCAAGGGCTAATGACTTAGAAAGAACAAACTTAGTCTGCGGCATAGGTCCTTCACAGGCATCCACCAAAAGAACGCTTGCGTCCACTGTTCGCAAAACACGCTCTACTTCTGAACCAAAATCAGCATGACCTGGTGTGTCCACAATGTTAATCTTCGTCCCCTTGTAATGGATTGCTGCGTTCTTGGCATAAATCGTAATTCCACGCTCCCTTTCCTGATCATCACTGTCCATCACACGCTCTTCAACTGTTTCATGAGAGCTGAATGCCCCTCCTGCTTTCAGTAAAAAATCTACCAAAGTTGTTTTTCCATGATCAACATGGGCGATAATAGCAATGTTTCTAATTTCCATGAAAGCGAATCTTCTTATTTATCAGGTGAAAGAATTATCAAAAAAATGCGCACCAAATAAAAATCCAGTGCGCATCAAGAAGGCTGCATTTTAAAACACTTTTCAGCAAGCTGCTGCTACAAGCTCTTTTGCTGTATCAACTGCTGAGGCAGCGTCTGGAGCATAACCATCTGCTCTAATCTCATCAGCATATCCCTGCGTAATAGGCGCTCCTCCAATCATTGTCTTAACACTGACTCCTGCAGACTGCAAATTGTCTATTACATGCTTCATTGCAGGCATTGTTGTTGTTAGCAACGCTGACATGGCTATTACCTGTGCGCCACCTTTCGCAGCATCAATAAATTTTTGAGCATCGCAATCAACTCCAAGATCATCCACATTAAAACCTGATCCTTTAAGCATCATAACTACCAGATTCTTGCCAATATCGTGAAGGTCGCCTTTAACAGTTCCTACTGCTATCTTGCCAAGAGGCTCTACTCCAGCTTCTGCAAGCAATGGTTCCAAAATCCCCATCCCGGCATGCATTGCCCTAGCAGCTATAAGAACCTCAGGAACATATACCTCGTTCTTCTTAAATCTCGCTCCTATTATATTCATGCCTGCAATGAGACCGTCAGTTAGAATTTCTTCAGGACCAACACCTTCATCCACAGCCTTTTTAACCAAATCTGAAACCACTTGCGCCTGCCCTTTAATCAAGCCGTCTGCTATCCCTTGTAAATCCGCCATAACCAGTTCTCCTTTTAGAAGTTTTTATGTATTTTTAGAATTATACATAAGCTGCTGATTAAGTCTTGATATATATTGCCTTTTTTGGGAATATATTGTTTTTTTTACATCAGATTTCTCTTGCGATAGACCATTGGGGTCATATGCTCATTCCTCTTGAATACCTTACTAAAATAACTTTGGTCTTCATATCCAACTTCCAGGGCAATTTCAATAATACTCATTTTATCATTCTGCAAGAGTCTCTTTGCCTCTTCAATCCTAACCTTAGTAAGATAGTCAACAACAGTCATACCTAGTTCTTTCTTAAAAAGATGGCTCAGATAATACGTATTGACATATGCTGCTTTCGCTATCTTACTTAATGTTAGACTCTTGTTATAATTAGTTCTCATGCATTTCATTGCGCGCTCTACAATCGCCATATTCTTCTTATTGCTTGATCTGGATACTTCCTCCATAAAAGAAGAGAACGCCTTTATCATCCATTTATACAATGCTTCGTCTTCATTTATTTCAGACAAATCTTCTAGATATTTATAATTAAGCCCTAACAGCTTCTCCATATTGGCCCCAGCCTCCACAGCGGCTCTTGAAATTACAACAATAAGCTCCAGAATACGCGCTTTACGCACATTCTCATTTCCTGAATTTTTAAACAATATTTCTCCGACCAGTTTATTAAGAATGGTTTTTGCCCCAATCTTATCCCCTAGTTTAATTCTGGCAACTAATTCCTTTTCCTTATTCATAGGATAAAGGGGATTCATTTCTGCTTCTCCCATTCAATTTAAAAAAAGCTACTATATTAAATACAGATTGTTATAATAACATATATTAATAAGCGATAGTAGAGCTATGAGCATAATAAAAAGAATAAAAAATATAGAACTCTCAGTCCTGTCCTATCTTCAAAAATGGGCATACAATATTCTAAAAATGGGATATATGGTCGTAAGAGGATTTATTACAGATAAATGTCAGCTCAGGGCTTTTGCGCTGACTTATGTAACACTTCTGGCTATAGTTCCTTTTCTAGCCCTAATTTTTTCTATGTCAAAAGCTTTTGGTGCATTTAACGCAGTGAAAAGTTTAGTGCTTGAGAAGGCTGCAGTAACACAAGAGATTGTAACAAAAATTATTGATCTTGCCAGTAAAACAAACCTAAAAACTCTGGGTATAGTAGGACTCGGCTTTTTAATATGGACATTAATCCTTGTATTGGGAACCATTGAGAGATCCTTTAACGATATCTGGGGAATTAAAAAATCCAGAAATATATTTAGAAAATTCATTGACTATCTGAGCGTAATTTTAATCTGTCCAATTCTTGCACTTTGTACAACAGCTATGAATGCATTTCTATCAAATAGTAGCCTTGTCAATAAAATGCTTGGCATGGAATTCATCGGGGTTCTAGTGCATCAACTGTTAAGAATGACTCCGTATTTATCTATGTGGCTCGTGTTTATTTTCATCTATATGTTTATGCCTAATACAAAAGTAAAATTCTCATCTGCTGCAATAGGAGGAATTATTGGAGGAACTCTGTGGCAGTTTACTCAATGGATATATATTCATTTT
>DAOVKY010000182.1 GCA_030631525.1 bacterium | reverse complement strand
CATACTTCTGTATTTCTTAATAATTCTCTGTGCACCCCTCTTTTTATATACTATTAGCTTATATCTTTTTTGACTGCTCAATAAGCTATATATTTGCCTCATCAGTAAGATATATCGCATAAAAGAATGGGTTTTCCTTTAAGAATGGTAAACCACGTTAGAGAAGATTCTTATACTATGTAGCACTTTTTAATACGAATTAATCTATATGAAGATGGGGGTGAACTCAAAGTAGAAAGGATTTAGTTGTGAATACTGACACTCTATGGAAAATGATGGATAATTCTTTAGAGTTACCCACATTTATCACATCGCTTGGATAACCTTGCAGGTTGCTCACAATATTCACAACACTACCAGGGTGTTTTTAGGCGACACATATGTCCGATAAAAGAAGTAAGTGGTAGAGATAACTTTTGGTCATTTTTCTCAAATAGAGGAGGGACCAAAAGGTGGAAACAAGAAACATAGAGATAAAAGAGGACTTAGAGGGAAAAGGAGAAAAGAAGAAGAGATTTAGTTCGCAGGAGAAGCTGTTGATATTAAGTGAGATAGATAAGGAAACAACAATAGAAATGGTAGCAGAGAGATACAATCTGGCAGTAGGAAGCTTAAAGCGCTGGATGAAGAGAAGAGTTTCAGCCATGAGCAAGGAGGATCCATTAGGATTATCAGGGTTACCTGATGCGAGTACCAGGCCAAAACGAGCTGGTAACAGACTTCCAAAAGCAACAGAGGAAAGAATACTATCTTGCTGGAAGGAACATCCCGGGTTAGGGCCTTCACAGGTACAGTATCAGTTAAGAAGAGAAGGGCTGAAGGTAAGCGCAAGAGCGATAAGAAGGGTGTTAGTGGAGAACGGGTATCAGAAGAAGAGAAAGATAGGCATAGGAGAATTGCAGCGATTTGAGGCGGAGAGACCAAATAAGTTATGGCAGATGGATATAGTGGATTTCTGGCTGGGGAAGCAGAGAGTGTTTGTGCTTCTGATGATAGATGATTACAGCAGATTCATAGTAGGATTTGGTGTTTTCACAGAAGCTACAATGAACCACGCAATTACAGTTACGAGGAAAGCAGTAGCCAGGTATGGCAAGCCGGAAGCGCTTCTAACAGACAGAGGTATGCAGTTTTACTCATGGAGAACAATGAGCAGATTTCAGAAGCTTCTGGAATCTATAGAGATAGAGCACATTCTGGCAAGAGCGCATCATCCACAGACACTGGGGAAAGTAGAAGCGCTTAACAAAAGAATACAGAATGAATTGATCCAGAAGAAGCATTTTAAGAGTCTGATAGAACTTGAGCAAGGAATAAGGGCATGGATATATGATTACAATCACAACAGAACCCATCAAGGGATAAGAGACCCTGAATTAGGTAGTGTTCTGGTGCCGGCTGACAGATACTTTGGCAGGGTAGAAGAAGTACTGGCTAAGGTCCGAGCAAAATTAGAAGGTAAAAAAGCATCTCCATTTGACTATACCAGTGATATAGAGAATCTGAATCCAATTGAGATTTTCAAGGTAATGGAGAATAAAGGAAATTTAGAGGCATGGTTTTGTGGAAGGAGGTACAGTTTATTGAGTAGTTAAAAATTTTGCTCGTCTCTTTTCCTGAAAAAGGTTTGGCGATTACCCGTCTCCAGATACAATAAGTAGGGAAAGGAGGCGGGTAAAGATGTACATAAAACGTGAACCGGCAAAGATATTTAAGCTGGCAAGTTTAGCAGTAAGCATACAGTTCTTTGACAATTTAAAAGGCGCCTCAATAAAGAGGGCAGCAGAAGAGGCAGGAGTAAGTGAGAAACAGCTTCACTTCTGGAAGAATCTCTTAGTAGCTGAAGGCATAAAGCTTTTTTCTTTCCTTAAACCCGGGAGAAAAAAAGAAAATCTTTCAGGGTTAGAAGAAAGCGAGAAACTGCTGATATATGAGACAGTGAATCGTCTTTTAGTAGAAGAGAAAAAGCAAGAAGGTAGAAATCGCAGGTTCTCATCTGAAGTGAAGCAGAAGATTCTCAGAGAAAGAAGGAGACTTAAAGAAGATTTCTCTCTTGGCTATGAAACCTTTGCTGAGTTACTTGGGATAGACTCAGGGAGTATAAGGCTGTGGTCTCGCAAGGAGAAGCGGGATGATTTAGAGAATCACTCTCGCGCTCCCAATCGCAGACCAAAGAAGTTATCTCCTGAGCTAATCAGTAAGATAGAGAGGTATGGTTCAGGGTGGAGAAGAATGCACAGAGGGAGAATCAAATTAACAGCATTTGGAGCTGGTTTCCGCTGGAAATACCACAAGCTTTTAGCAAGGCATGGAAAAAGCAATCTCTCTGATAAAACTATTGCGAGGTATCTCAAGGAAGCTGATCTTTACAGGATAAAAGAGGAAAAGCATAAGGGTAAGAGAGGAGCTTTTAGATACTATTTTCCCGGAGCGCAGTTTCTGATAGATACGACTGTAGTAAAGTTTCTGGGAATAAAGGCGAAACTGATCAGTGTGATGGATGCTCTATCACGGAAGATATTCCATCAGGAAGCTTTCCTGACAGAGAATGCAGAGAAGGTAATAAGCTGTATAAGATGTTCTTTGAAAAAGGCAAGAAAATCAGGATTAAAGATTCTGTCTCTTGTAAGTGATCATGGGAAGCCGTACAAGGCAGGAATAGTATGGGAATATATCAAAAGAGAAGGAACATACAGAATATTCTCTCCTCCATACTGGCCACAGGGTAAGGCGCCTATTGAGAGATATTTTAGAACTGTAAAAGAGGGGATTTCAGATAGATGGAAAATTTTGATCTTTTTCATAAGAGGGATAAGGGAAAGAATAAT
>DAOVKY010000074.1 GCA_030631525.1 bacterium | reverse complement strand
TGTAAATATCCAAACCATGCAACCATGCTTATTGCTAAGAGCGCAAACAATACTCCTCTGACAAGTTCTCTATTATAGAACTGGCCAGCGCCGGGAATTATAAGAGAGACTATCAGCGCTGAAGCGGAACTTTTCTTTTTGCCGCCGTGCATTCTTCTATCCTTCCAGCTTCTTCTTTCAACTCCCTCGTAGTCTGCATCCTCTTTCTTTCTTCTGTCTTCTCCAGCTCGTTTTTCGTATGCAAGATTATTATTCATAAGATTTTTCCTCCAAAATCATTTTTATTCCGGCTCTTCAACGTCCGGTCTGTCCGGATATCCGCCTCCAGCATCACAAGGTTTGCTATAATACTTAGGATTGTAAGATACACCATAGTAAGCTTTCCCAATCCATTTAAGCCCAAGGCCTACCTTGTAATATTGTATATCATAGTCATATGCAGATGTTGCTCCATAAGAAGTATGACTCCGCACATAGCTGTTAAAGTCATCTTCATTGTCTATAATCTCATAATGAGTTATATTTCTGCCATTTACTGTTTCTACCGAAGTCCTGTAATTTCCGCGTTTACATGATTTCAGATAATCCTGATCATATGTTCTTTTGTTGCGATATGACTTTAAATATACACCCAGTGCCCATCTGTTAACCAGCTTCCAATAGGTTTCCATGTATATACTGTGATACTCTTTTGTATGCTGATCTCCCCAAGATTTATCATAAAATTTCTGCTTTGGAAAATAATTTGCTACAAATTTAGCTTCTGCCAGGTTTGAACTGTACTGATGCCCCCATCTTGGATGCATACGCCAATATAAGGAATAGTTTTTCTCATCTACAGTGTAGCGCGGTTTGAAATCCTTTCTGTAATAAGCGGCACTGGTCCAGTTATAATGCGTTCTATATACCCAGAAATATAGTTGCGAGCCATCCTTGTAGTAATTCCAGGCTTTTTTGGGATGATTTTTCATCCATTCAGATACTCCCGCATTAGCATCCTGGCGCAAAGGCGCCAAAAATGCGACCATCACCAATCCTACAACCAAATACTTCATAATTTTACTCATGACTTATCCTCCTCGTTTTTTTATTAAGGTACCAGGGACGGATCCATTTCCAAGTCTACCTCCGTTACAGGTGGAGCAGTTTCATCTTCTATACCTGTCTCTCCGTTCTCCACAGCAGATACTTCTCCATCGATTGCTCCTTCTACCGCTTCCTCCACATATCTGGAGAAAAACATCTCCAATATATAAACCTTGTCTGTATCCACAACATACAACCTGTTACCCAATTTTTTAATATATGTAGGAGATGACAAAAAACTCCTCTTTGATATTTTATCTATAATTCCTACAAATTTTCTGCCCTTATCAAATACCTTTACAGCGCTGTTATCACTATCGCTTACATAGATGAGATCACTGACAGCAATTCCTTTCGGACTTATAAAATCAGAATCTTCTGAGCCGACAACCCCAAATTTAGACAAAAAAATTCCATCTGAAGAGAAAATTTGTATTCTGGAATTAAGTGTGTCCACTACATATAAATTTCCTTTCTCATCCACTTCAATGGCAGTAGGAAAACTGAAATATCCATCTCTCTGCCCCCGACTTCCAAACTGATATCTATAATTCCCCTTTTTGTCCATTACTACTATCCTGTTATTCCCGCTGTCTACAACATAAACATTTCCTTTATTGTCCGAAGCCACATCATATGGTCTTATGAAACTACCCTGTCCTTTTCCCTTGGTCCCAAAGGAAAACAAATAACTTCCCCTGGTATCAAAAACCTTTACACTATGCGTAGCAACATCTGTTACATACAAAATATCTCCTGAGACACATACACCCCACGGCATGCGTAATTTGCCTTCTCCAATATTTTTTATGGGGCCAACACCATTTTTATTAAAAACGAGCACCTTCCTATTAACAACGTCCGCAACGTAGATATTTCCAGCTTTATCAACGTCAATCCCATGGGGAGATTTGAGACTATTCTTAATTATTTTAATTAGGCTTGGCTGTTCCATTCTTATTGTTTCTGCCTGCACTTTTTGCGTCGCACGCGGCTTTTTTATTTGTTTTTTTACCGCCTTCTTCATGGGATCCTTTTTCGCTTCCTTCAGCTTTTTATTTAGAGCTTCAATCTGCTGCTGCATTTCAAGCTTTTTCTTTAACAGCTCAATCTGTTCCTTCAAGTCTTTGCTTCCCTGTTCGTCGCCACAGGCTGTATCTGAACATATGGGCGACAAGAAAGCCGCGCATACAAAAACACTCATTAAAAATAACATTCTCTTTTTCATAACTTTAAAATTCTCCTCCTATATTGAAATACAATTCTCCATTTTCTCCAATCTTATCTGCCGGGAAAGCGTAATCAACCCTTATTTGTCCGGCGTTAAACTTAAACGCCAGACCCAAACCTACACCCTGCTCCAGATCAGAAAAAGATATATCACTTGTTTTTTCCCATCCACATCCCATGTCCCAGAACAGCGCGCCGAATACATTATCTACAAATTTATACCTGTATTCCATGGTTGTAATATACATTGCGTCTGCGCCCCACCTGGGTGAAAGTTCTCCAGAATCATACCCTCTGACAGTTCCCTGTCCGCCGACATAGAATTTTTCATATACAGGCACATAGCTGCCTGCTAATTTTGATGCTGCTCCTGCTCCCATCTTTGCCATAAATATCCAGTTCCTGATGGGGCTGGCATACCATTGTGATTCTATTGTGCTTTTTACGTAACTGGAACTACTCCCAAGCGGCTGAGAGCCATAGTCCACAATTAATTTATTCATTGAGCCTTTTGTCGGGCAAAACATGTCGTCTGTTGTAATTCGTTCAACTGCGCTCATAAGACTCGCAAGATGTGTCTCACCTATCTGGTCTCCGGGGAATGAGCCCTTCTTACTTCTCTCTATGTCATATATGTTTACCTTTTCATATCTATAGCCAAGGGATGCGGTTGTATATTTTGCTACTGGTCTTTTAATTGCTGCCAAACCACCTATTCTCTGAAGGTAGTAAAAAGCTTCGTTTGTTGTTGTCAAGTGAGACTCTATATCAAGGATATTCTTTGTTCCAAATAATCTTGGCTCTGTAAATATTACGGAATAATCCTTTTTGCTCTTTCCATATTCTGCTTTCATCGTGAGATTCTGCCCATTTCCAAGCAGGTTTATTTCCTCTGTCTTCAGAAATATCGTTGACCCGTAAATGTCCGTATAATGGTTATATCCTGCTTCAAACATATTTGCTCCGCCCTCATCCTCCACCTTAAAAACCACATCATAGGTGTTCTTTTCAGACGCAGGTTTCATCTTTACGTTTATTTTCCCAAGATATCTTAGCCTCTTTAAATTATCTATACTTTGTTCAAGTCTGACAGCGTTAAGCACATATCCTTCAAGCAATGTTATTTCCTGCCTTATCACCCTCTCCTTTGTAATCCCGTTACCTTCAATCAGTATCCTGTTAACATAGTGAATATCGCCTTCTTCTACATCTATTACAATATCTGCCTGCTTTTCTTCCTCATCAAATGTTATGTACGGCTCTGCTTTAACTTTGAAATACCCTCTTGATTCATAATATCGTTTCAGCCATTCTACATCCTTACTGAATTTTTCCCTGTCAAGAACTTCTCCTTGTTTAAGGATAAAATTACTTAAGAGATATTCTGCCTTCAGGTTCTTATTGCCTTCCAGTTCTATCTTTCCAACCCTATACTTATTGCCTTCTTCAATTTTTATCAGTATTTCTACCTGATTCTTTACTTCATCAAATTTGACCCTTTCTGAAATTACTTTTGCCTTTGCGTATCCTTTGCTGTTATACACAGCTGTAACGTTATCCAGCCCTTCCAAATAACTCGGTTCCCTAAATACTCCGTCTCTCAGAAATGCTTTCTCTTTTATCTGCATAATTTTCTTTAGCTCTTTATCTTCAAAGATGGTGTTACCAACAAAAACAATACTTTTAATCTTAACAACATCTCCTTCTTTTACATTGAACGTCAATGATGCTGTATTCTTATCCTTATCTATCTTTACTTCTAAAGTTATCTTTACCCTGTAATAGCCCATCTGCCTATAAAAACCTGTAAGTATTTTTTTCCACTTCTCTTCTTGTTTTTCACTATAAAAAAGTTCTTTATCTCCAATAGTACTACTTAGAAATCTCTCAGCTTCTCTTTTCATATCAAGCTCTTCTCCAAGGATTTCTATTTTTATTATTGGCTTTTCTCTTACAATTGTTAATATCCTTATGCCTTCATTTGTCTCCATTGCTTTTGAACTGATATTCTTAAAAAATCCAAGCTTGTATATCCTCTGCAAATCCGCAGTCAGCTTTTCTTGTGAAAATTTCTTTCCATTTCTCAAGCTCATTACTTCAAGAATTTTCTCCAGACTTATTCGCCTGGCGCCTTTTATCTCTATATCACTCACTATCAAATCTTCCGCTTTAACCATTGTATTAAACATTGTTATTAATAAAATTAACCATATTATTTTCTTTAGGGATTTCATCCACAATTTCATTCACTAAATTTATATACCCAACTTCAACTTCTCTGGTTTTATTTCTATCTTTATCTCTACAGAAGCCTCTTTCTTAAGTCCTTCGATAAATTGCCTAAGTGTTTCGTCCTTTTTCCGCTGCAATAAAACATTTTTTATTTCTTCCCTTACCTTTTTTATATCCTTGCATTTTCCAATCTTTTTATCTTCAACTTTAATAATTATATATCCAAAAGGAGTTTTTACCAGATCACTTGCCTCTCCAACTTTTAATTCAAAAGCTGCCTTGCCAATCTCAGGTATTACCTCATTCTGGCTGAAATATCCCAGATCTCCGCCTTGAGAGCTGCTTTCTTTATCATCTGAGTATTTTTTTGCTAATTCAGCAAAATCATCTCCCTTATAAATTTCACGCAATACATTCCGTCCTCTTATTTCAGCCTTCAGCCATTCATCCTTATTCCTCAAGTCGTTTATTTTTATAAATATGTTTCCTGCCTTTATTTTAGTTGGTTCATAAAATCTGGATTTATTAATTTCATAAAATTTTTCTATCTCATCTTCTGTCACAGAATACATCTTTTTATTAACATTTCTATTGATTAATTCTGCTATTATTATTTGCTCTTCAGCTTCTCTCAATCTCTCTTTTGATATCTCTATCCTTTCTCTTCCTGCTGCCTGCAGGAGAATTTTTTTCTCTATTAATTGTCCTAAAACTCGTTTTCTCACCTCATTTATATCTTCTTTACTGTTTTCTGCTATGGGTACTGCCATCC
>DAOVKY010000114.1 GCA_030631525.1 bacterium | reverse complement strand
GGAGGCGCTGTTTTTAGTGTAGGACTGGTATTAGTTGTTATTGCAGGAGCTGAGTTGTTTACCGGAAATATAATGATGATAGTAGGAGCTCTATCAACATTATTCCCAATTAGAAAAGTATTGAAAAATTGGACGGTTGTTTATTTAGGCAATTTCGTTGGCTCTTTTTTATTTGCGTTTCTTATCTCTAAATCAGGTCTTCTTAGTACGCACTTAGACATCAACAAGTTGGGACAATTAGCTATAAAAATATCTGAGAATAAATTAAATTTATCATTTATGGAATGTTTTATTAGAGGGATATTTTGTAACATACTAGTTATTCTTGCCATTATTATGGCCTATTTCTCAAAAGATATTATCTCTAAAATATTCTGCTGTATATTGCCGATTATGGTGTTTGTGGCCTCAGGATTTGAGCATTGTGTTGCAAATATGTACCTAATTCCAATAGGCCTTTTTGTAAAAGGTGTCCCTTTTTACAAGCACTACATAATATTCCAAAATCTTATACCTGTAACGCTAGGGAATATAGCAGGCGGATTGTTTATCATCATTATACATCCAAATAGAATAAGACAGCTTATTACATTGTTTTCTCACAAGCTTTCTTCACGTAAATAAATAGCAACACATTCCATTATCTAAACGGGCACAAAATATTGTGCCCCTACAGAATGATTTGGTATTAGAGAATGCCCATGGTTCTGCGCAATCTTTCTACCAATTTTCTTTACTCTGTTTTCCATACAGTATCTGCATGTTATAGGGTCTTCCCCTATGCACGGTTTATCAGGATAAAGCCTGTAATTTTGTTTGTATTTCTGCGGTGTAATGTTCGGCATTACAACATTAGCTCCGGACTGCAATATTATTTCTCTGGCATCAGAGCGCAATACATCCATAGCTGTAGTAGCAGGCAGGAGAACCTTTGGGCAGAGGATTCTAACCAATGCAATGAATTTTTGCACAATTGAAAAATCTCCATTTTTACTATCAGAAAGAGGTGTGTCATTATTTGAAATATAAGGTCCTGCACCTACCATATGAAAGTTCCATTTCTTAATGAACAGGATATCGTCTGCTATATGCTCTATTGTTTGAGCTGGCAGTCCTATCATAGAACCGCTGCCAACCTGATAACCAAGATCAAACAACCATTGGAGACATTTTAATCTTTCATGATAGTCATCATCCGGATGCAACTTTTTGAACAGGTTTTCATTACTTGTCTCAAACCTTAACAGATACCTGTCTGCGCCAGCGTCTTTGAATGCCTTATACTCATCAAAACTTCGCTCCCCAATGCTGAGAGTTACAGCCAGATCAGTATGCGCTTTAATGTCTTGTATTAATTCGGCTAATATCTTTTTTGTAAACCACATATCCTCGCCTGACTGAAGAACGATTGTTTTAATGTTATGTTTGTCTATCAAAATGGCTGTTTGAAGAATTTCTTCTGGAGACATCCTGTAACGAGGAATCTTTTTATTTGATCTGCGAAGACCGCAATAGAAGCAATCTCTTCTGCAAAAGTTTGAAAATTCGCATATGCCTCTTAGATGAACTTCATCACCAACATTTGCTTTTCTTATATGATCAGCCTGCTTAACAATATCAAACGAATCGTCATTCTTTAATATCTCAATTATATTGTGCTTGGAAATATATATCTTCAATTGGTAAACCTGCTCCTGCAGAAAATAAAGTCATGTTCGGCGCTTTATCAGATTCTTGGTATTCCAAGGTCTTTGCAAATTTTATAGGACAATCTTTGATCGATTTCTCGGTGTCGTGGGACAGTTGTGGCCTTTGTTTCCCTTCTGTTAACATAAACTGTATGATTTCCACCTTCACGCAAAAATTCACAGCCACATTTCTCTAAATGTCGAATAAGAGCCTTTCGTTTCATACTGTAATTGCCCCAAAAGACTCTTTTATGATTTCTCTTTCTAAGATATTTTCTTCAGCAAGTTGGCGATTAGCTTCAAAAACCAAGTGAATAGATTCCATTAAATTTTGCTTGGTTTCTTCCAAAGTAGCTCCCTGCGTATTAGCGCCAGGAAGTTCTTCCACATATCCTATATATCCTTGTGGAGACTTCTCGAAAATTGCAGTAAGTGTTTCTTTCATGTTTGTCCCTTTCTTTATTCTTACCTTGCTAAGGTCTACTTGTTATCTATGTCGCTAAAATAACATTTAAATGTTATTTTAGCAATTAAAAATATATATCTCTCTTTCTTCATTTTCTAATTTCGTTGTCTGATTGCCAGGATTTTATCCAAATTCTCTAATTTTATTCTACATCTTCATATGGCATTGTCAAACTAACAATTTTTTTGTCACAAAAATGTCAAGTCAAAGTAGAAATGTGCTGTTTTATTAAGATATGTGTAATTATGTGGATAATTACTCATGCTTCATAAACGAAAGCTCTTATATTTACCCCTTCCTGCAAGTGACCCAATTTGTAACCCATCCAGGATAGATTTGTGAGCTTACAACAAGAGCACGCAAACATGGTAATAAATCCTCTGGTTGCATATGTGCTAATATTCCTTCCTGCTGCAAAGTCTTTGCAAAGGTAACTGCATTCGGCAATGCCCAAGAATTAACATCTCTAAATCCTGTCTCTATAAGCATTGCTGGGAACTCATCAACTCCAAGCGACCGACCTTTTGAAACAAGTGCCTTTTCTACAATATCCAAATTTCCTTCCTCTATATCTCCCTTGATCTTCTCACATGCCTCTCGTTGTTCCCTAGATAACTCACCTGACATTCGCTCTGCAAGATCCATCAGCCATTTGCCTTGTTCAGAATCAGGCTTGATATAAATAAAATATTCACAGCCATACAATCCAATGCCAGCACCATAATGAAGGATTGGCGGACCTCCATCAATGAACCATGATATCTTTTCCCATGCCGGCTTAGGTGGAACAGGCCACTGTTCAAAGGCAAAGGCGCCATCGGGTTTTAAAACCCGACAAATTTCGCCAAGCATTTCTCTGGAGTCATAGCAATAGGTAAAAACATTTCCTCCAAAACATACACCATCAAAACTATTATCTGGAAAAGGAAGTTTTTCAATGTTACAAACTTCAAAGCGCATATTGTCCAATCCCATTAGCTTCGCGCTATTCCTGGCTAAAGCAATATGTTCAGCAGAAATCTCCAATCCAACCACTTCAGAAATACTCCGGGCAAGATAAAGAGAAGGCCAGCCTTCGCCGCAACCTACATCAAGTACTCGTCTACACCCTTTAAGCACATGCACAAAAAACTCCCCACGCATACAAGCATGCAGCTTATCGTTCCATTGACGAGGATCACAGATGTCAGGTGTCGCTTTACATATATCCGGATTTTGCCATGACCGCTGAATTGAAGTACGCGCCATTATGTCATAAATTTCAGGCTGAGGTACTTCAACCACCAACCCGGCATCAAAAAGCATTTTTTCTAACCTGCTGGGACTTGTAACTGGATAAGAATTCATATTTTGACTCCTTTGTTTACAGTTTTTGAAGAGTTTGGTGTCTTGCAAGAAACCAACGTCGTAGGTGTAGTCAAGGGAGAAAGCGACCTTACCAATGCCCGCGAGACTGCAGTAATGTCATCAGGCATATCTGCCAGCACTCCCACTGCCTGTAGTTCTTCCGCAAACTTTTTTCCGCTGTTATGTGTCCAAAACTTCAGGTCAGTAAATCCCATTTTCTGAAGGAAATCCTTAAGAGTAGATGCATCATATCCTCTTGCTTCTCCATATTCTCCTTCTACAGCTTCGCTTAAAATTTGCTCAAGCGAAAGTCCTGTCTTTTCCAGTCCTACATCCCACTTAAAAGAACCTGCAGGCGATTGTCTGCGAAAATGGTTAGTTAATTTACCTTCTTCTGCCAACCGAATCATAGAACGCCTATCTATGTAAGGAGCGCATACCCGTGGTTCAACACATAGATACTATACACCGTCAACCACAGT
>DAOVKY010000073.1 GCA_030631525.1 bacterium | reverse complement strand
GTGCCCGGATCATTTGAAATTCCGTATGCAGCAGATAAGATGGCGAAGAGCAAGAAGTATGACAGTGTTATTTGTATTGGTGCATTGATTCGCGGAGGCACACCTCATTTTGACTATATAAGCTCACAGGTAACAAAGGGAATAGGCCAAATCTCTCTCTCTACGGGAGTGCCTGTAATATACGGCGTGATTACCTGCGATACATTGGAGCAGGCAATTGAAAGAGCAGGGACAAAATCCGGGAACAAGGGCAGAGACGCTGCTCTCTCAGCAATTGAAATGGTTAATCTGTTTGATGAGATTGGGAAGTAATCCACCTAAGTATAACATTTCAGAAACCTTTCTTATTCTTCTGTGAGAAAAATTTCACACGAGAGACAAAAAACACACTAACCGCAAAGGATAAATTAGGGGCTATAGTAAAAAAAGCACGCTGAACAGCTTATAGTATGTGATATATTATAACTTGGCACAAATATTGCTTTAAAATCATTATCACTGTAGTTGTGAAAAAATTGGAGAGATAAAGATGATAATGGATAGAAGAAAATATGAAAGATTTAGAGTTGATATTCCTGCCATGTATAAAAAGAGAGAATACTTTTTCTTGTCTAAAAAAGGAAAGGGCACGGTTGAAAATGTCAGTATTGGAGGTGCGTCTTTATTAACAAGAGATGATATCTTTGCTTTTACCCAGTTTCAGCAGATAAGATTGACAATGAATCTTCCAAACTCCGGAAGACAGGTCAAAATTGTAACGGAGATAGTGAAACCAGACCAATCTAAACACAAACTGCATTTAAAATTCATTAAAATTACTAAACAAGACAAACCTGTATTTGTAAAATTTATCAAGACCCTTGAAGAAAAAAAAGAACTATTTAGTAAAGAATATAAAGTATCGTTGATGTGCAATGGATATGAACGAAAAAAACTGGAAATATCATAGGTATTGACAAAGAATATTTTGCAAAGGATTGCCTCAGATGAAGAAAAAATGAATGATTCAATAAAGGGACATTTAAAAGGATATTTAGCCATAGCCATGCTTGTTCTTTCTGGTTTTGAAATACCTTACACCTACATACGAGCAGGTATTGCCGGAGGAGCCTGTGTTTCCGCTATAGTCATTGCAATTGGTGTCTTGAAAGGGAAATTGTGAAAAATCTGGATAAGTTTGGTTTAGATACATACCAATTTCAGAGAATTATGAAATTGGGATTCAAATATCAAATATTGGATGAAAAAGGAGAATTTTTATTTTCTATTACTCGTCTCCCTTTCAGAAACAGCATTTTTATCAATGAGGATAAAAATGGTAAAGCAAGAATTTTAAGTATAAAGAATGGCTTTTTCTCTCGTAAATATGAGATTCAAGACAAACAAAGATTAACCGTGGGAAGAATAAAGAAGAAAGGAGCGGTTAAGGTATATTGGGAGATTTTTGATTCTCAGGGAGTAATAAAAATGGCAGAAGCGAGAGAAATGGGAAGGAAAGGGTACAGGTCTATGTTAGTGGATTATGGAATATTTGTTAATGAAAACAAAGTAGGAGAGTTTATTTGGGAGGAACCAAAGAGTCAAAAAGTTGAAGGAGCCCACGTGTTCCAAGCAACCTTAACTTTAACAGATAAAACATTGGATCGTCGACCAATAATATGTTTGATGGGACTTTGGGGTATAATATAGTCTTAAAAATTTTTAATAATATTTTGACAATACCATTAAAGGCGAAAGGAGGATAAATATGAGATTTAAAGACGAATCAATCATAGGACGAGTAGAGAATGTAATTTTTGCCGGGAAATTATCTATTTTGCACTGGGATATTATTTTCACTAATAAAGGACTCATTTTTACAAAGATGGTTAAGAAGAACGGGATAATTATATTCGCTCCTTTAGTGCTACTTATTGGAGTATTAATAGGCCCTAAGTTTCTATTTTTCATGCTCATCGCTTTAGGTATTTTACCTTCTGTAGTAGCATCGATGGGGCTCAAAGTTGCTAAAAAGAAGCGAGCGAAAATGAAAGATATGAGTATTTCACAAATGCTTACAGATGATAAAGATAATTTTAAGCTAACAAAAGAGGAGTTGAAAAATATTGAAGTAAAGAGAGGAAATGCATTGGTGAGATCTCGGTTTTTTGTCAGGAAAAATGGGAAAAAGTTGAGATTGAGTTTTAACAAGAAAGAAGATATCGACACATTTTTATCTTTACTTGAGAGAGTAAAGACGGTATAGCTTTTTATATTATCGTCCTGCGGTCAAGTCGCAGAATGACCCCGAAAGCGTTCGAGGCTTCACTTCGTTCGCAATGACGGAGTACCATGTAATTTTAAATTGACATTTTAAAATTACATGGTAACACTGTCTTAAAAATCAAATAATTCATTTGCATTCGTACGTATTCTATTGTATTCTACAAGTAGATATAACTGTTCAGGAGGTACATGATGTCTAAAACTGTGACATTGAGACTGGATGATAATATTTATCAACGGTTTAGAGGAATGGCAACCAGTGACAATCGTCCTCTCTCTAATTTCATTGAGACTGCTGCTCTACGCTTCGTGGAGGAATATGAGTATGTGGATGAATTTGAGATGGAGGAGATTAACGATAACGCAAGCTTAAAACGCAGTATCAAGAGCGGTATTCGTGACGCAAAAGCAGGACGAGGCTGCTTTGTCTGATTTCCGTATCTTTGAGACCGACGAGTTTGCCAAGAAACTTAAGAAGTTGTCGTCACACGACGCTGCTTTCTTGCGAAAGAAACTTGATTCTTATGTCTATCCCCATATAAGAACAGAGCCTTTCTGGGGTAACAACATCAAGAAGCTTCGGGGGTGTTCCCCTGACACTTGGCGTTACAGAATCGGAAGGTTTAGACTTTTCTACATCGTTGATAGAAAGAAAAGGATTGTATTCATCCTTGCTGTCAATGACAGAAAAAACGCCTACAAATAATTGAGAAGAGGGATTCACTATGGGAAGTCGGAGAAAAGGAAGAGAACTTGTTCTGACACTGCTGTATAGAACAGAGTTTTCTGATGATAAAAATATAAAGCGGGCTATGGAAAATATAGTCAAGTCTGATACTGAACGATACGGATCAGATATAGCAGATTTTGCAGAGGATTTATTTAGAGGAGTACTTGCAAATAGAGAGATAATCGATAAATTTCTTGAGAAGTATCTGGAGCACTGGGAGATAAACAGAGTAGCAGTTATAGATAAAAGCGTAATGAAACTAGCTATATATGAGATACTCTTCAGAGACGATATTCCTGATATCGTATCCATTGATGAAGCAGTGGAGTTGGCCAAGAAATACAGCACAGAGAATAGCGGAGGATTTGTTAACGGAATTCTTGACAGGATAAGAAAAGATAAAAGGAAAATATTGAAATCTATAAATGAATAGAAACAAAATTGAGGAAATAGCTCTTTGGCTCAGCACAGGATTTCTGGCATTTCTCGTTCTATTTAGACCGTTAGTTTCAGGAATGAGCTATCCTTGGTCAAACACTATATGTCAGCTTATTATTTTACTGATACTTGCAATCTGGCTCATTAAGTGCATTTGGCTTGGCGAATTCAAACTGGCTGGAACTTCATTATATATTCCAATATTAAGTTTTACATTTTTCGTTATTCTATCATGTATATACTCAGTTAATCTTAATGCCAGCTTAAAGCAAACCTATATTATTATCCCAAATATCTTACTGTGTTTTTTAGTTATAAATATTGTTAAGAAAAGGAAGCAGGTTTTTATAATCACAGCATGTTTGGTACTAGCAGCAACCATTGTTTCTTTCTATGGTATTTATCAGTATTTCTGGGGGTTAGATGAGACAAGAAACTGGGTTCTTCAGCAAAACATACAATTCCATCCAGGAGTTCTTTCAAGACTGGGCATTAATCAAGCTTTTTCAACATTTGTTATTCGTAATGCGCTAGCAGGATATCTTTTATTGATACTTCCTCTTTGTATTTCCTTATTTCTTGTTTCCAAATCTTTTTATAGGCTGCTGCTTAGTATTGCAGCAGCGAGTATTATTTTATGTCTTTATCTTACATACTCCAAAGGAGGATGGGGGATTTTTTTAATATTGGGCTTAGTATCAATTCTGATTTTGATGTACAAGAAATTCAGGCATAAGAAGAGGTTTTACATAGTTTCAATAGCAGCAATAGTTTGTCTGGTTATATTCTCTGCGATGTTCCTGAAAATTGTTGATAGAACCAATATGATCCGTGACACTTCAGGCTCTTTTAAAGTAAGGTTAAATTACTGGAAGGCATGTCCGGGCATGGTTAAAGATTTTCCATTTGGCAGCGGTATAGGTACATTTGGAAGTATTTATCCGAAGTACAAGGTCCCACAGGCAAGAGAAGTGCAGCTTGCACACAATAGTTTCCTGCAGCTCTGGACTGAAACAGGAACACTTGGAATATTAAGTTTTTTATTGGTATGGATTATGTTTTTTAGAGATTGGCGAAAGACATTTCGTGTCGCGTATGTAAGCATAGGCATGTATATGGGATGTGGCGCTTTCTTGATCCATAGTCTGGTTGATTTTGATTTCTATGTGCCTGGAATATCAATGAATGTATGGCTGTTTATAGGGATAATAGAGGCACAAAGGCACAAAGGCACAAAGATAATAAAAATTAGTTCTCTATTTGCTAAGACGATAATTTCCATATTTCTTGTTTTAGCTGTATGTATAGTGTCCATTATTTTAGTCAGACCATCAATTGCAGAGATACATAAGGACAGAGCAATTGGTTGTTTGTGCGGTGATAACATTAGGCTTGCTGAAGAAGAACTTGAGACGGCAATCAGGTTTGATAAGACCAATGGTCAATACTACTACCTGCGTGGAGATATATTAAGACGAGAAGGCAGGTTTGAGAAAGCAATAGCCAACTATAGAAAAGCAATAGAACGTAATAAATATATGCCGCATTATCACTTTGCTTTGGGAAAACTTCTTCTTATGAGAGGCAAAGGAAACAGTGTAATGATAGAAGAAGGCATTAAAGAATTTGAGAAAACCGTAAAATTGTATCCTACAAAGCCTTTCTATCTAAAAAATCTTGCATACGTATATAGACTTATGGGCAGGAATGAGGAAGCGGGTAATCTGCTGTTAAAGGCAGAGCAGATGGGAAAAAAGAGTGAGTAAAAAAATGACCATAGACAATAGACCACAGACGACAGAAAAAAGTTTTTTTACCGTGGTCTATGGACTGTGGACCATGGTCTAGTATGTATAAGAGGCGTATCAAAAAGTTAAGAGAGGAGTT
>DAOVKY010000069.1 GCA_030631525.1 bacterium | reverse complement strand
TGGGCGCTTTCAGTCCATGGAGACCATTCGAAGTTATCACTGCCTCATTTCCACTTACAGCTATATCAACCCCCAACTGCCGGAAAATTTCAACCGTTCTCATGCAGTCTTCGCTCTCAAGAAACCCTGTTATTCTTGTTGTTCCCTTTGCCAGAGAGCCAAGAATAACAGCGCGATGAGAAATTGATTTGTCTCCGGGAACACAAATAGTGCCGGATAATCTATCGATAGGTTTCACTATTAGTCTTGAGATATCATTTAGTGAGGGCATGAAATTATGCTTTACTCCAGAATGTTTCTTATTGATTTAGCTTTTTCAAGCTCTTTGATTAGTTCTTCGCTGTCAGATTCGTGTATTAATTTGTATATCTTATCTAGTTCTCTTTGGAATTTTGACAAAACATCCAAGATATTCTTTTTATTTGTTACACATATCTCCTGCCACATTTGAGGAGAACTGGAAGCAATTCTGGTTGTATCCCTGAACCCGTTTCCAATAACAAGTTTTAAATCCTTGCCTATTGAGCCTGATTTACCTAGCGCATTGACAAGTGATACAGCCGCTATATGAGGCAGATGGCTTGTAAGGGCAACTAATTTATCATGTTGACATGGGGAGAGAAGCACAACATCAGCTCCTATTTTATTCCATAGTCTTTTAACTTTTAAAAGCGCATTCTTATTTGTTTTTGAGGTCTTTGTAATCACACACACTGCTCCGTTAAATAATCTATGAGTTGCAACATCAACGCCGTGTCTTTCTAAACCAGCTATTGGATGCGCACCAACAAAGTGTATTCCATTAGGTAGTATCTGCTGCATCTTCTTACAAAACAGTTCTTTCGTGCTTTCTACGTCAGTAACTACTGCGTCTTTTTTTAAAAAAGGTGCTATCTTTTTAGCGGCTTCAATAGAGGATTTTATATGCATTGACAGAATTACTAGATCCGCGTCCTTAACTTCTGCTGTATAATCGGTTGCAACTGTATCAACTGCCCCCGCTAAAACAGCCTTTTTAAGTCTTTCAATATTTCTTCCAATACCAACGACTTTCCCAGCTAATTCATTCTTTTTGATTGCCATACCTATAGAACCGCCAAGAAGCCCAACGCCAAATATACAAACCTTATTGAATAACTTCTCTTTCATTTTCTTATTACTTTTCTCCCCACAATCTTTACCTTGCCATTTATAACCAGATCAATAGCCTCCGGATAAATTCTATGTTCTTCTTTAAGGATACGCTGAGATAGAGTTTCCTCAGTATCATCCTCAAGTACAGGAACAACTGCTTGCAGAACTATAGGACCTGTATCACATCCTTTATCAACAAAATGCACTGTACAGCCGGAGTATTTTACTCCATATTCCAGCGCTTTTTTCTGCACGCCCAATCCCGGAAAAGAAGGTAGCAGCGCAGGATGAATATTCAACATTTTATTCTTGTATGCATTTATCAGTGATAAAGGAATTATTCTCATAAATCCTGCAAGAATCACATATTCAACATTATTATCTTCCAGATTTTTTGCTATTTCATCAAAAAATCTGCTACGGGCTTTAAAATCTTTTGGACTAACAAAACAAGTTCCTATATTGTGCTTTCTTGCCCTTTCCAGAGCATACGCATCCTTTACATCACTTATAACAATTGCTATCTCCGCATTCAATTTCCCTTTTTCAATATTATCAATAATGGACTGAAGATTGGATCCTCTGCCCGAGACCAAAACCCCTAATTTCGCTTTATTTATCATGGTTTTTGATTATATCTCATGGGCTATAATAAATCAAATGGCTGTGCGGAAGGTTCCGGTATTTTTGTCTTGACAATTGTAGCCTGATTGGGCTATTATAGAGAAAAATATGGAGGGAACAGAGCATGTATCG
This sequence comes from bacterium, assembly GCA_030631525.1. Classification (GTDB taxonomy): domain Bacteria; phylum JAHJDO01; class JAHJDO01; order JAHJDO01; family JAHJDO01; genus JAHJDO01. The sequence continues at coordinate 3,471 of DAOVKY010000069.1, read as the reverse complement.
AACAACAACAGTCAGGGCAAGGATTGAACCGCGCCTCAAATCAGACGTGGAAAAGTTATTGCATCGTCTGGGTATGAGCACAACCGAAGCTATCACGATGTTCTACAATCAGATACGACTTCGTCATGGTATTCCCTTTTCTGTGGAAATCCCGAATGCAACAACTCAAAAGACCTTTGAGTCCACTGACCGAGGTGAGGACCTACACTCGTATGACAGCCTTGAAAAGATGTTTAAGGCGCTTGACAAATGCTGAAGCTCAAGACTACGAACCGTTTTGAGAAAGATTACAGAAAAGCTCACAGATCGAAAAGAGACATGGTAAGACTAAAGCGAACAATGAGCTGGATTGCGAACGAACAGCCTTTGCCACCTGAGCTTCGCGATCATAAGCTGATAGGGAATTATCAAGGCAGACGTGAATGTCATCTTGCCAGTGATTGGCTTTTAATCTACAAAATCGAAAAAGGCACAGTAATTTTCGAGCGTACAGGCTCCCACTCAGAGCTTCTCAAGAAGTAGAAAATCAGACTAGTTTTACTTTTCGCTTGCCTTTAGAAATCTCTCCAATCAAATAAGCTTTTTCTCCTATTTCAGAAAGGAAAGACATTGCTTTGTCAGCTTCTTTTTTGGAGACAACTAGTATCATCCCAATCCCCATATTAAACACTTTAAACATTTCCTTTGCCCCAACATTCCCTTTTTTCTGAATTTGTTCAAATATATGTGGTGTTTTCCATGTTTTTGTATTTATATGAGCTTGGCACCCTTTTGGCAGAACCCTTACAAGATTCCCTTCAATGCCTCCGCCAGTTATATGCGCCATACCTTTTATCTCGCATTTTTTCAAAAGTTTCATAATGGTCTTTACATAAATTCTGGTAGGCGTCAGAAGCACCTTCTTTAATTGCGAATCAATTTTATCAACATTAAACACCTTTCTTACTAAAGAAAATCCATTGCTGTGCAGCCCTGAGGATTGAAGTCCTATTATGATATCGCCTGAAGTGATATTTGCTCCGGTTATTATCTTATTCTTGTCCACAATCCCTACTACAAATCCTGCAAGCTCATATTCGCCCGGCTTATAAAATCCTGGCATTTCTGCTGTTTCTCCGCCAAGCAAAGCACACTCCGCTTCTCTGCATCCCTTAACAATTCCTTTTACAACACTTGCTGCACTTTTAATATCAAGATGACCTGTAGCTAAATAATCAAGAAAGAATAAAGGCTTTGCGCCTTGCACAATAAGATCATTCACACACATTGCCACTAGGTCTATGCCAACAGTGTTGTATGTTTTACACTTGCAGGCTATTTCAAGCTTTGTGCCAACACCATCTGTTGCGCCAACAAGAACTGGTTTGCTATACTTAGTAATATCAGGCTCATAAAAGCCTGCAAAACCACCTAAACCGCTAAGTACCCCTCTATCAAAGGTAGATTTTGCAAGAGGCTTTATTATGTCTACAAATTTGTCCCCTTTTTTTATATCCACACCAGCTTTTTTATACGTTAATTTTTTCATCTTTTATTACAAAAAAATAAGGCCCGGATACTAAAAAGCCGAGCCTTGCGCTTTAAGAACATACCTTCTCTAGCCAAGCATCCTTTCTTTCATTATTTTTCCAGGCTTGAATAAAGCGACTTTTCTTGCAGGGATAGGCACTTCCTGTCCGGTCTTTGGATTACGGCCCAATCTGGCTTTTCTCGACTTCTGTTTAAAAACACCAAAGTTACGCAATTCCACTTTTTCTCCTCTGAGAACGCTATCACATACATGGTGCAATAATTTATCAACTACTTTTGCTACGATAACTTGAGTCACTCCCAATTCTTCAGAAATTTTTACTACAATATCCCTCTTTGTCATTACTTAGCCTCCTGCTTGATTTCGCTTTGTTCATCTTTCTTTAGCTTATCTGCTATTTGGTTCAACATGTTTCTAATATTAGTAATAGATTTGTTCTCAACAACACTTTCCACTGATTCTGCAGGAATATTTGTCTTCACAAAAAACACTCTATATCCAACATAAGCTCCTGCTGTCAAAATAGCTATTATTACCACAAAAACGAAAAGTTTAATTAATCCTCTTCTAATTTTTGGCATAATTACAGTTCCTAGTGTGCTGATCTTTGCAAGCGCCTCCTTCTGTCCTTCAAGCCCCCCCAATCGTTTATTCAAGAGTATATATGAAACATGCCAGTCATTCTCTAGTTTTCTGGATTGCATATCTGAGGCAGCTATATTACTCAATGAAACTGATTGGCTTAGTATGCTTGATATTTTATTATCAGGGCTGTACTGACTTTCAAGTATCCCGCTTATTGACTCATACTTACGCGCAAGAAGACTTTTAGATTCCATAAACTCCTGCTCTTTTTCCGTCCCTAAATTCTCTCTGTCCTGTTTCAAAAGATCTCCAAACGCAACCCATAGCTGAATAAATTCCTTTAAAGCTACAATATCTGCTTCTACTTTTCTATCACGCATTTTTTTTCTCTACCTTCCCAAGAGATATTTTCCCAATCTTAACCTCTGTTAAAAGCTGCCTATGTCCAATCTTGCGACTGTACCCCTTGCGTCTTTTCTTTTTAAATACTATAACCTTTTCCCCTTTTGTCTGCGAGACAACTTCTCCATGAACCTTAGCATCCTTTAGATGATCTTTATCTATGGATACAGTTTCTTTATCAGAAATCAGGACAGGCTCAAAGTTGATCTTATCACCAACCTTTTTTTCGATCTTCTCTATTTTTATAACATCCCCTTCTGAAACTGTAAACTGCTTAGCACCTGTAACAATAACTGCTTGCACTTTATATCCCCTTTCCAATTATTAAATGGAGACTAACACATACATACACGATTGTCAAACTCGAATGTCCTGCATGCCATAGTGTTACAAACATTCTATTTCCGAAGCCTCTATATGCATGCTTAGATCAGATTCCAGAATGATCTTCTTATTATATGCTAATTCCAAACCGGTCAGTGTTTTCCTATAATGCTTGAGAAGATAAGAAGATATAGACGGGTGAATCTTTACCCAGATAGTCCGCATTGATCTGGTTGCACATAACTGCTCTATCCTTCTCTGTAATTCAATACATGTAGTTGCTAACGACTTTATATTGCCATTTCCCTTGCAATAAGGACAAACTTGAAATAAGTAATCAATGACACTTTGCTTAACTCTTTGTCTAGTCATTTCTACAAGACCAAGTTTACTTAATCGCGATACTGTAGTTTTAGCCCTGTCCTTTTTTAAAGCATCTTTAAAAACCCGCAATAATTCATGTTTATGCTTTTCGTACTTCATATCAATAAAATCAATTATTATAATTCCTCCCATATCCTTGAGACGGAGCTGACGAGCTATCTCTACAGCGGCTTCAAGATTAGTTTTTAAAACTGTATCATCCAAGGAGGTTTTTCCCACATATTTTCCAGTATTTACGTCTATAG
>DAOVKY010000086.1 GCA_030631525.1 bacterium | reverse complement strand
CGTATATTACCTGAGAACGACTAAGGTCTTTAAACTTATTGCTTTCCAGCTCCTTATATTCCCACTTTATATCACCTGTTAATTTATCAAGAGCGTATATCCTGTTATCTACTGTGACGGAATAGACTTTATCATTATAAATACAGGGTGTCCAGCTCGCCTTGCCGACATCGACTTTCCACAGGATTTTACCGGAATCTGCATCAATTGCAAATACAGCTTTATCTTTATAGCTCCCACCTACATACAATATTCCATCACTGGCAACTATTTTACCTGTTATTCTTCCTGGCGGTGATTTTCTTACCCATTTTATTGCTCCATCTGCTTTATTAAAGGCATGAACTCCACCTCCTGCTGCACCTGTATAGACTGTATCACCTATAATAAGTGGAGGCTGAGAAGCTGATTCAATATTCTGTTCCCATATTATTTTCCCTGTATTAATGTCAACTTTGCATATAAATCCATTCTCATCATTTTTAGAACGGCTCCAGCAACCGATAAATGCCTCATCGCCATCAACACTTGCTGCACATACTCCACCACCGGTCTGGATTTTCCATTTTATATCATGTGTTTCTTTATCAATAGCATATACTCCTGTTGAAAATATTGGGGCAAGGATTAAGTCATCGGTAATTACTGAAGGACGGCCACATAATCCGCCTTGTATTTCATATTCTTCTTCAATATTGCCGGTTGAGATATTCATAGCATATAAAGCCGCTCCTCTTTTACTGGACGATGTACCTGTAGCATATAAAATATTATTCTCTACTACTACCGGAGAAAACGCCTTCTTTATCCATAATGCGCCTGTAAATTTGCATAAATGGTCTATGGCTATTTTAAATCTATAGTCATCGTCCTTCAAAAATTCAAGGCATTTATACCATGATTGTCTGGCTCTATCATTATTACCGATTGTCTCTGATTCCATTGCCAGATTAAACCAGACATCATGATTTCCGGGCTCGATTTCACTTATAATTCTTTCATATATGGCAATAGCATCGTTATGCTCACCTTTAGCACTGTAAGCCATAGCTTTTTTAATCAATTCTTTAATAGGCATTTCTTTCATTTCTTTTGGCTCACTCAGTGCGTATAATATTCCTTCGTTGGACACCAAATATATCTTCCCGTCTTTACCGGCGGAAGTATCTCCCATCCAACTATCAACGCCAAATTTCCACAATATTGTTCCCTCATTTTTATCTAATATATAATAGGTATTGTGACCTGATATATATATTTTTTCTCCTATGGCCTCTCCATGCCTGTAATACTTTTCTACATCAGGTAATTGCAGCGTCTTGTTTATAAAGCCTGTGTTTTCATTAAAGTTTACAAACCGGTTACTTTCTACGCTAAAATATATTTCATTATTATCTCTGTCATGAATTGTTCCTGAAGAAGAAGAATAAGTCCTTTCTTTTTTCCATTTCAGATTTCCGCTATCTTTATCCAGCGCATATAAGAATTTTATACCAGAAGCATAAATAGTATCTTTGGCTAAAAAGAGATTACCTTGAATGCCGTCTGTATTATATTCCCATAATATCTTTCCCGAATCTGCTTTATAGGCATAAATATTATAATCCTGATTCCAAACTACAACCATTTTATCTTCTATTGCCAATGGTTCATTTACCGCCCATTTATTATTAGTTTTGACCTTCCATACTAATTCCCCTGTTTTATTATTCAATGCATAGAAATAATTATCTCCACCGCCGAAATACACATTGTTGCTATCTGTAGCAGAAGGCGAAGACGCCCATGAGCCGGTTTTAAACCTCCATCGTATATCCCCGGTTTCAATATCTAAAGCATAAAAATGAGTATCCTTATTTTTCCCGCCACAAACATATAAAAGATTATCTCGAATGCTACTCTTACCAATGCCTATTGCACCAAATTCCCTAGACCATATAGTTTTTCCTGTTATAGCGTCTATGGCGAATAATTTTAATACACGCGCCTTTGCTGTCGCAAAGCTCGCATGGGTAAAAATTTTATTTCCATATGTTACTATTGCCCTGCCATTGCCAAAGGCAGCCATTGTACGACCACCTAGATTAAATTTCCATCGCAGGTATTTCCATGCAATTACACCATTTATATCAGCTTCATGGCTTTCAAAAGGTTCCTTGCCAGTTACCAATTTTGTACGCATTCCGGCTGTTACGACCTCGCTGCCAAAAGCATTTTTTATTCTAACCTCGCCCTCCTTGACAGTTATAATAGACTCAATTTCAGATTGATCTGCTCCCTCAGCAAAAGCCGGTTTGGTAAACAAATAGCTTAGAATAGATGCCTTTTCAGAATCGCCATTCTCTCCTATGGCAATATTTTTGACATTAAATTCAGCATTAGAGGCTTCGATTTCACCTGAAGGCACAAATAACTTCAACCGCTCGCTATTCTTTAAACTTATATATATTTCACCTTCATCCAGACTGAACCTATATTGGCCACCTTTCCCTCGCCCCTTCCAGACAAGAACAGTCTCAAGATTCATAACTACCTGCAGACTATCTGAAATCTGAATTGTCGGCAAAGCAGGTCCACTAGCTATAATCCTGCCCTTTTTTCGAAGTGTAGCCTGGGTGACATCTGTAAGCTTAATATCCCCCTTTTGGAAAACTGCATTCCCAGCGATAAGTTTCAAGTCGATATTATCTTGATCATATTTATTCACCAAAAAGAATACTATAATAGAAACAAATACAAGGCATATTGCCGCTCTTGCTATTTTCCATGAAAGCCGATTAATGCCTAAAAACGGTTTAAAATGAAATACAGAACGTTTAGTGGTTCCTTTTCGAATGATATCCATTTCTTTTTCTCCTTTAGTGGATTCTAATTTTTCTGACATCTTTTTAAAAAGTTCTTCCTTAAATTTTCTGCTATACTCAGCAGGATAAGAACCGCTTATTAATCTTTTAAGATTTGATTCAAACTCCTTCATATTTTTTCACCTCCTAAACTGCCTATCAAAACAGTATCCTTAAGCATTAGAGAAAACACTTTGCGGAAAGATTCCCTTGCCCTTGTTAATATTGACTCTACTGCTTTTTCTGAAAGTTCCATATCTTGAGCAATTTTTCTTACTTTAAAGCTATTAACATATTTATTTAAAAGAACTTGCCTATATTTTGCAGGTAGTCTTGCCATTGTGCTGGCAACACAAGCCTTAAGTTCCTCGTTCTCCAAAACTTCGTCTGGAAGTGGCTGATTGTCAATTACTTCCAACAATGTGTCAATTTCTGCATCAATAGATGAAAGAACGATACTAAGAGATGTATGCCTTTTTTGATAACGGAAAACATCGTTAATTTTATGTCTGGCTATGCCACAAAGCCAGGAATATAATTTCCCCTTTTGCCAGTCAAAATTTTTTAAATTATCTAACATCGAAATAAAAACATCATGTGTTATATCCTCAGTAATATGTTTGTCACAACCGACCCTGTAAAATATAAAGCTATATAGTGCCTCAAAATTTTCTTCATATAACTGAAGCAAAGCCTTCTTATCTTTTTTCAAAACTCTCTTGATAATCTTTTTCTCTCCTTTTTGAGAGAATGCATTTTTCATCAATATTTCCGTCCCTACTATTAATTCGTTTCTACATTCAAAATCCTTCGCTCTATTTTTATTTTCTATCTAGATTTTGGCTCCTTTTGAACATGTATCACAAGTAATTATAAAAGATTAATAGAAGATGGGTAAATTAAACATTTAAGAGAAATCCTTCATAGGATTTGCGTTATTTTAGCCAATTAGAGAAATTGGATTCGGTGTCTAGTGGGCATTTTGTTTTATTTTTACAAATTTTCTCTTTCCTACCTTTAGTAGAAACTCTTTTTTTATCTGTATATCAAGAGTTTCGTCTACAACTTTATTGCCATCAATATACACAGCTCCGCCTCTAACAAGCCTTCTTGCCTCACCGCTTGTTTTAGCCATCTTTGCATCAAGCAGTAACTTAACTATCCATATCCTGCTGCTGTTAATCTGTAATTCTTCTATCTCTTTAGGTCGTTCCCTTCTACTGCATACCTTCATGAAGTATTCCTCAGCCTCTTTTATTTCTTTCTCATTATGAAAAGTTTTCAGTATTTCTCTTGCCAAATGCTTTTTGACATCCATAGGATTCTTTTCCCCATTAGCTAATGTACTTTTAATTTCATCAATATTCGCAACAGATACCTCAGCAGCTAACTCAAAATAACTCATTATCAAATCATCTTTTATGGACATTATCTTTCCATACTTTTCCTCTGGAGTATCATAAATGGCAATATAATTATTAAGACTCTTGCTCATTTTATTTACACCGTCAGTGCCAATAAGGATTGGGAATAATATGGCTACCTGAGGTTCCTGAGAATATTTTCTTTGCATTTCTCTTCCTAACAATATATTGAATTTTTGCTCCGTAGCTCCCAATTCAATATCAGCTTTAACCATAACAGAGTCATATGCCTGAAATATCGGATAAAGAAGTTCATGCATGGACAAAGGCTGTCCTTTTTCGTATCGCATCCTAAATGTCTCATGAGCCATTATCTGCGCAACCGTAAACTTACCAAGAAGCTTTATTAAATTCATAATTTCCATCTTTTCAAACCATTCGCTCTGCCAATGAACTTCTGTTCTCTTTTTATCAAGCACAGTATATAACTGCTCCATATATTCAGCTGCATTTTTTCTAACTTGTTCCTTTGTTAAAGAAGGCCTGGAACGATCCAGTCCAGTAGGATCTCCAATTTGAGCAGTATAATCCCCTATTATTACTACTCCAACGTGTCCCATATTTTGCAT
>DAOVKY010000081.1 GCA_030631525.1 bacterium | reverse complement strand
TTTTCAAATTCAAGACCGTTTACTGCCACTTTCTGTCTCCTATGAATTGTTATTTGTCATCTTGTATCTTAGCAGATATAATTACAGGTGTTCCAACGGGCACAAGGTCAAATAATTCTTCTACATCTTTGTTATACATTCTTACACAACCCTCTGTGGATTGTTTGCCAATACTCTCGGGATCTATTGTTCCATGTATTCCATACCCCTTTTCTGTTATTCCCATCCAACGGGTACCAAGTACATTTTTGGGGCTATCTGCGGGGACTCTAGTGCCTGCAGTATACCAAGGTGGGTTTGGAAGTTTATTTACTATTTTGAAATTTCCCAGAGGTGTGCCGTCATGAGAGCCGGTGGCTACCGCATAGGTTTTCAAAAAATTTCCATTATTTTTCAGAATAAGCTTATTAGATTTTGTATATACCTCAATAGAGAAGCCGGATCCGGAAGTTATTTTTAATCTCTTCTCAGGTCTTATCACAGTATCTTTTAACTTGTTACTTTTTATAATCAAATCAACTGTAGTATTAAATTGTTTGGCAATCAAGGTTAAACTGTCTCCAGCTTTTACTTTGTAAATTACACTATCTTTTGTAGGAATAGGAGAGAAGATAAGCCGTACGTTTATGTCTCCAATCTCTTTGTATGCTGTGCTTTTTAATTCATCATTATCTGATTCTAGAATGACCCTATCAAGCAGAGAGAGAGCATCTAAGAGTTTTCCTTGCAGTTTATAAACGCGAGCTTTGGCATACAGGGCATTATAAAAGATGTTACTGTTAGGGTGTTCGTTTAATATTCTGTCATATATGGTCTCTGCTTTTTTAAGATCATCTTTTGTCTGTGCCAATTCACCCAGTTCAAGTAGTGTTTTGTCAATATATTCTGAATTTTTGAATTGCTCTGTAATTCTGACGAGAAGAGTCTCGGCATTTTTTAAATTCCCCATTTTTTTGCTGCATATAGCAAGTCTATAAACAAGTTTTGCCTGTTTTTCTTTGGATGTAAATTTGTATTTTTGACTTTTATTCAATAAGTCAGCATAGATAGTCTTTGCTTTTTTAAAATCGCCTTTATTATAAAACATGTCTGCTTTTTTATACTGATTAGAAATGTCTTTTTGAAGGAATAGAGAATATGCCTGCCATCCAACATAGATAGCAATTATTAGTATCATAGTAACTAATATGAATTTCGTATTCTTTTTTTTCATATCTATCTCCCTTTTTAGATTTTACCCCGTTAGAGAAAGCCATCGTCAGCACAGTCAGTTAGAGAATAGAATTCTCTAACGGGGTTTGTTTCTACTAAAGTCCAAGATCATTTCCGACACAGTTCTATGTCTTTTATTTGGATTCTTTTCTATAGCCTTCATTACACAATTTTCAATATTTTTTGATATGCTGGAATCGTAATAAGAGACTAATCTTGGTTGTATATGTATATCGATGTGAGCTCTCATAATTGCGTTTTTATCATTAGCTTGATAGGGAATTCTGCCAGTTAACATTTCATATATGGTGATTCCATAAGAATATATGTCTGTTCTCTTGTCTGTGTGTCTTTTTCTTATCTGTTCAGGAGACATGTATGTAGGTGTGCCGTCAATAAATCGGTTATGTGTGAAGATTCTTAACCTGTTATAACGTGCCAGACCAAAATCTATAATTTTTACTTCATTATTTTTCGAAACCAGAATATTTTCAGGCTTTATGTCATGATGGATTATATTATTTTCATGGAGATAATCTAGTCCTCTGCCTATCTGTAAAACGAGATCATATCTTTGAAGTTTTTTAGTTTTTTTATAAAGCAGGAGCTTTTTTAGATCCTCACCATTAATATATTCCATCACCATATAAGGCATTCCATCTTCTTTCCCAAAATCCATTACTCGAATTATATTTGGGTGATTTAGCTTTTTTAGCATTTTAGTTTCTTGGATGAATCCTTTTATTGCTCTGCGGCTTGTACCAGATTGACGGAGAATCTTAATTGCTACTATATCCTTTGTTATAGGATCACTTGCTTTGTATATGTGAGCCATTCCCCCTGACTTGATAATATCCATGATTATATATTTGCCAAATTTTTTGTGTATCATCAATAAATCCTAAATCAATTTAAGCTATCCCAGTATTTTTCCAGATTGCTTAACTCAATATCTGTGTTTAAATTATCTTTAAGATTATAACAGAAATTAATGTTTTTTTGTATACAAATTCTGCTCAGTAGGGTCAATATAAACTTTATATCGTTTTGCAGTGTATTTTGTCCATGAGAAGTAATGTCAGAAGATATTAGATTAAAGGAGAGCTTAATTCTGTCCTGATCAACAATATCAAACTTTATTTTGAGATTTTTTATTTTATTTAGATCAGGAGAGGTTGCCAGAGAAAATCCAAGGCTGCTGGAGTATTTATTCAATAGACGAAATAATAGATTGTCTTTATTTTCCAGAGTTATATAGCCATCAGTTTTGTCATCTAGCGTTGCCTGGCTGTTTAGATTGTGGAAGTTTCTTTTTGCATATTCAACGAGATTTAGAGTAGACCCAACAATCACACTATCTTCAATAAAAGTATATGCTGATAATTCGCCGCCTGTTTTCCCGATGTATTTCCTCAAAAGCTCAGATAATATTGTTTTTCGAAGCATTTTACCGCTTTCTTTGTCTCCGATTTTAAGAGATACTGCTACATCTCCTATCTTTATGGAAATATTTGGGTTATCAGCTAATATATGTCCTACAATAAAATACTTAGTTTCCCCTGTGTTAGAAATATATATATTGCCCCAGATTTTATCAAAAACTGGAAGAGATATGTTTGAAACTTGCAGATCCCGATCCTGAATGATCCTACTTTGCACAAAGGATTGTATTATTGCGTCTGCAGCGGATTTCAATCCTTTATCATTATAATCAATTCGCAAAAAAAATCTTAGACAATTATCCGGTTCTGTTAATAGATAGTTTTCGTTGCTTTCCTGGGCATCGGATATGACACAATAATGTCCTATTAAGACGGCGATGATGAGAATTGCCTTTAGGGTATATTTAATCACTAATTTGGCTCTATCAGGTATTTATCATAGTGTTTGTTTCTCTTGTGCGCTTTAACTCGACCTGCAACATGTCCTCCAAGTATTGCCCCCAGATACACAGGATAAAATGGAAGCACAAAAAGATTTGTCGCTTCTCCTCCAACATATGACCCAAAGGCAGGGAAGAGTATTTTATAAGACTCTAGCTCATTGTCTTTCTCTTTTTTGTAATATGTGTATCTTATAGCATCTTTGGTTGCTCTGTATTCAAGTATTTCTGTCCAGATTGGCACCATATACAGAAGATTGTAAGTGCCCTTTAGCTTTCGCCGTGCAAAATCTTTTGCATGTCCACACTCATGATAGCCAATGGAGGATAAGTCTGAATATATACTTATGGTGTCTGTATAGGGATTATAGTTATCTCCGCCAAATAAAATACGCGGAAAAATCAGATAGTTAACCCAGCTTATTATTCCAAAAGTCCATCTATATCCTGCGCCTACTCTATGGTTTTTTTTCAATCGTCTAAACTCTCTCATTGGATTATATTGATTAATCCGAATCTTAACGTCCCACAAATTATTAGTTTTTAGATATTCTTCAATATCATCAATTACGCTCTGAGAAATCCAGTGTTTATCAATCTTCCAGTTCCATAGAATCAACTTTGAAGGCAAAGAGAAAACATAATGCCCCAACGCATTTATAATTTTTATTTCTTTTCCTACTTCTATCTGAGGGTATCTTTGGTCAGAGACAGGGTCATTTCTTTTGCCCACGTATGGTTTTCTCTTAATGTATGGGCCAGGAGGGGTTGCGCAGCTTGAGCAAAGGAATATTGAAACAAATACTATAATCAAACATCTTTTCATTATTTTGCTTTTTCCCCAATTCTAAATCACTTAAAATATACCATAACAGGATTTAATCGTCAATTCAGGCAAGAAGTTTGTCAAGACAAATTAAAAAGGCTTGATACGGTTTTTGATAAGGTATATATTAAGAATGAAAATCATTATCAGTAAGAGGTGGTATTATGCAAATTCGAAATGGTCTTAGGCCAATGTGGTGGCATGGAAGATTCAGAGGTTGCGGTTATAGGATAACCGCGCCAAGAGAAGCCATACTTGATGTGCTCTCTAAGTCCGATAAACATTTGAGCGCAGAAGATATATATATAAAAATTCATACGCATTATCCAGTTATAGGGTTAACAACAATTTACAGAACTTTGGATCTCTTGACTAATATTGGTTTAATATTTAAATTTGATTTTGGAGATGGCAGGGCAAGATATGAACTGGTAAAGGGCCCTAAGGGAAAGACGCACCACCATCATTTGATATGTACAAATTGCAATAGGATTATTGATTATACAGACTTCATAGATGAGGAGATAAAACTTCTTGAGCAAACCGAAAAAAAACTTTTAAAGAAATATAATTTTAAATCAACGAATAAACTTATTCAGTTTTACGGGTTATGTGAAAAATGTCAAAAAATGAGTTGAATTAATATGAAACCATTAGTAATTAAAAAACACCCTGATAAAATTCTCAGAGAAAAATGCACGCAGGTAGAAAAGATTACAAATAAAGAGAAAAAACTTTTTGACAAGATGCTTTTTACAATGGAATATTTTTGCGGCATAGGATTAGCCGCTCCTCAAATTGGTATATCTAAAAAATTAATTGTTGCCTGTGCCGAGAAAAGAACTATAAAATTAGCTAACCCAGAGATTATTGATATAAGTGGGTCGGATAATATGGTGGAGGGTTGTTTAAGCATTCCTGATGTTACAGTTGATATAAAAAGGCCTTTTGAGGTTGTTGTAAAAGGTTTAAATGAGAAGGGGAAAAATATAG
>DAOVKY010000066.1 GCA_030631525.1 bacterium | reverse complement strand
GAAAGCGCAAAAGAAGCTATGTGCCTATGTGCCTTTGTGCCTGTTTTTATTCTTTGCCTTTTTGGCCTTTTCACCATGGCTTATAAAGAATCTTATATATACTCATAATCCGGTATATCCACTATTTTACAATATTCTTGGCGGCATTGACTGGAATGGAGAACTTGCTCAAAGATTTGCCAGATTTCACATATCAAATGATATGAATTTATTGCATATTATCTCTGTGTTATGGAAAATCCCTATGGATAAGCATGGAAGCGTAGTTTTATTGATATTGCCTGTATTGTTTTTTACTAAGCTGAATAGAAATATAAAAATACTTATATCATACACTGTACTGGTTTTTATACTCTGGATATTCTTTACACATCGAATAATTAGGTTCTTGCTTCCTTGCCTATCTGTTTGGAGTTTATTGGCGGCATACGCTCTGGTTAACTTCAAGAAGAGCAAAATAGTCTTAAGAGTGCTATATTTTCTTGTTATTGGATTTTTATGCTGGAACACATTTAAATTTGCAGCGACTGTGGGCTTTAACTTCTTTGATGTAGCGTATGGGAAAGAGACGAAGGAAGAATTTCTATCTAAAAATTTCTATCAGTATGGCGCGTTTAAATTTATTAACGAGGAGTTGCCGGAGGACAGCAAAATCCTGTTCATAGGAGAAAATCAGGGGTTCTACTGCGATAGAGATTATGTTGGAAGCAGTCCTCTTGATCTTAATGATATTGTGGAGATATCCAATGCATCTGAGAATGCCGGCAGGATTTATGATAAATTGAGGGACATGGGTATTACACACATATTATATAATTCCTCTGAGGTTAAAAGGCTTTCTAATACGTATCATTCATTCAACTGGAAACAAGGAGCAGAGAAGAGATTCAATGAATTTATGGCGAGATTTACTACTTGCCTATATTCAAAAAAAGGGGTATTCTTACTTAAACTAATTTAGTCTGTGGAAAGATACAATATGAGAAATTCGAAGCACGAAGCTGTAACTTCGGCTTTAGTTCTACAAGAGAGAATTGAGAAAAAGATATTCTTAATTAGAGGAAAAAAAGTGATGCTTGATAACGATTTGGCATTGCTTTATGAAGTAGAAACCAAAATTCTTAAAAGAGCTGTTAAAAGAAATATGGATCGTTTTCCTAAAGATTTCATGGTTGAATTAACAAAAAAAGAATACCAAGTTTTAAGGCGCCATTTTGGCACCTTAAAAAGGGGCGAACATTCTAAATATCTTCCTTACGCTTTCACAGAACAAGGTGTTGCTATGCTCTCAACTGTGTTAAACAGCAAACGGGCTATCATGGTAAATATTCAAATTATGAGAACATTTACAAAACTCAGGGGAATACTTGCAACCCACAAGGATTTGCAGCGAAAAATTGAAGATATGGAAAGTAAATATGATGAGCAGTTCAAGATTGTCTTTGAAGCTATAAGACAGTTGTTAGAACCACCGATACCAGAAAAACCTAAAGGAAGAATTGGTTTTGTGCAATAATAAAAATGTAATTGCTTCGTCATTCTCCAACTTGATTGGGGAATCCAGTGTTTTTCTGGATCTTCCTGTCAAGTATGACTATGGAGGACAATAAAAGCAACAAAAGGAAGTAGTTCTGTTATTTTAATTTGGGCGAAATCAGCGGAGATAAAAACATGAAAGGGTTTTTCAAAGAATATAAGTTTATTATTAGCGTAATGCTTGCGATAGTTGGCATAATTGGCCTCAATGCTTTAGTTTCCTTTATTAGCAAAACTATTCGAATTATTCCATGGATGAATGCCCTTTTGAATCAACATTCTGGGATATTATTATTGATTGTGATATTGATTAGTTTTTATTTAGCTCGTAAACAGTCAATGATTAGCAGAAAATTGGGAATGTTGAGCCCAGAGACTCTTACTATTGTTAGCAATGAAGAAACAATATTTATTGGTTCAAATACAAACAAAGCCTTACCATCAAATGTCAAAGCTGTTCCGGCTCAAATACATCCTTTGGTGAAGGAAGCTGACCGTAAGTATCCTGAACTAAGGACTGCAACTTGGATTGCGGATCGTAGGAATATTACAAATGACGAAGCTATCTATGGAGGACAATATACTTTTGTTAGAAAATTTGAAATTTCTTTTGAACTGAGTCATATGCGTTCTGCAGAAATTTGTCTGATTGTAGATGATTTTTGCGAGTTAATTGTTAATGGAACTCGGTTTGAAAAGGTTGAAGGATATCAAAACCTTCATAGATTTGATATAAGTAAAGTCGTGCAGGAGGGTATAAATCATCTCCAATTTGTTATCGAAAATATGGATTTTCATAAATTAAATGATCCTAATGTTAATAAGGGATTTTATAATTCCAAAGAAAAATTTCTTTGGAATCCGTATGGATTTAAATTTTGCATCGCAATACAGTACTTTAGGTAATGTTTTTCTATATGCAAATTTATTTGGAGATACATAATGACAATGGTAAACAATAAGAATGTAATGTGGACAGTAAAGAAACCAGACGGCATTATTTATGGTCCTGCGGATACAGAAACTATAAAAAAGTGGATTCAAGAAGAGAGAGTTTTGCCCGAAGATCATATTTCACCTGAAAGTTTGGAAGAATGGAAACCTACAAAATCTCTAGCACAGTTTGCTAATTTGTTTGATCTGAAAAGCGACGGAATAAATCATGAGAAAGGCACTAATCGCAATTTTGTTAACGCAGATAAACCTAAAACACGGCTGCTAAATTCAGACATAATTTTATTTTCTTTTATTCTAGTGTTGATTGTTATTGGCATAATTTATTGGCATAATACTGTTGGTATTTTTTTTGGTATATGCATCATTTGTGCAATTATAGCTGTTCTATTTGGTATTAGACGTAAGCAAAAGACAGGAGAGGAAAAGAGTGAATTTATAGAAAATAAAGAAATAGCAAAAGAGCGACCGTTAGAAGGTATAGTTAGAAATTATGCTAAGAAGAATGGAAGAGAGGTTAAAATAACATCATCTTTGGGTTTTTCGGCTATTATCTCCATTATTACTCTCATCATCGTTTTTTTGATATCCGTCGGTACCTCAAAGACGGTGTTTGATACCACGAAGACTCTGGGTGAGAATTTTTTCGGTGGCTTACTTGTGCTATTATTATTTGTGTTACCAGCATGTTGGCTCTTTATGGTAATGTTTGGTCCTTTTGTTATAACTACAGTGACTGGAATTTGTCCATATTGTGGCACTATGATTGCTACTACTTGTGATAAAAATAAGATTAGAGCTCCTTATTCTTTTACTTGTGGGATTTGTAGAGAATTAATTATTCTTGAAGAAGGGAAATTCTTCAAGAAAGATGATATAGTGAGCTAAAGAAGTATTAACAAAAAGCAGGAGGGGGCATATGGGAAAAGGTAAACAATTTGATTGGATTCTGGAAGGAGAAGTGTGTAAAGTTACAGCTGACGCATATATTCAAAATAAAAAACGTATCTGTACTCTTTATATTGTTGATGAAACAAATGAAAAGACGCTTGATGAACATTTTATAATCCAAAATTTATCCATCTCAAAATTTACAAAATACATAAAAAGAACTTTCCCAAAAGCAGAACCTCATGAGATAGATAAATTCTTTTATAAAATCGTTGCATTGCCGGATGAAGTAAAAGAAGATGCGTAATACTAGTAAGAATAAGGCTCAAATCTTTATCGGACAAATTGGAGAAAGAATAATACAAAAATGATATTGTACAATAAACATCTGGATTCCTCGATTAAATCGGAGAATGACAAGCGAGATTGCCACGGGACTTTGTCCCTCGCAATGACCAGTGATGAGCAAAATGGAGAAATAATTGAGTTTCTTGAAATTAATAATCCAGATTTTAAACCTGTCGAATTCGATAGGTTTATTGACGAAAGTTACAGCGAAACCGTTACAAAATGTAACGCTTTGAAAATTTAAAAGTCCCCCTTTGAAGGGGGATTCAGGGGGATGTAAGGAGTTCATTTAATGACAGAGAAAGTGTTAATGTGTGGAAATGGCGCTGTTGGCGAGGGCGCGATTCAGGCAGGATGCAGGCATTATTTTGGCTATCCTATAACTCCACAGAACGAACTTACTGCGTATATGGCAGAGAGATTAGGTGAACTTGGAGGTGTCTTTATTCAATCTGAAAGTGAACTTGCTGCCATCAACATGGTCTTTGGCGCGTCAGCAGCTGGCGCAAGAGCTATGACATCTTCATCCAGCCCGGGAATAAGTCTTAAACAGGAAGGGATTTCTTATATTGCAGCCGCAGAGCTGCCGTGTGTGATTGTGAATATAATGCGTGCCGGTCCTGGATTGGGAGATATCACTCCTTCTCAGGCAGATTACTTTCAAGCGGTAAAAGGCGGAGGGCATGGAGATTACAGACTTATTACGATCGGACCTGCCTCTGTTCAGGAGCTTTATGATTGGACAGCTAAAGCCTTTTATCTGGCAGATAAATATCGAAATCCTGTGATGATACTTGGAGACGGTTTTCTCGGACAAATGCTGGAACCGCTTGAAATAAAAAAGATAAAAGAGTTGAAGCTTCCTCCAAAAACATGGGCGCTTACCGGGGCAAGCGGCCGCAGAGCAAATACAATCAGGACTTTGATGTTGAAAGTTGGTGAACTTGAAGAACATAATAAAAAAATTCAGAACAAATATAAAAGAATAGGGAAAGAGCTTATAGAATACGAAGCAGTATTGACAGATGACGCAGAGATAATACTGGTGGCTTATGGAACGTGTGCTAGAGTTTGTAAAGAAGCTGTTTTTCTTTTGAGAAAAAAGGGTATAAAAGCAGGGTTGATTAGACCTATAACGCTATGGCCATATCCATCAGCAATAATAAGAAAGATAAGTAATAACATCAGGTATGTTCTTACTGTAGAGATGAACGCAGGTCAGATGGTTGAGGATGTAAAACTTGCGGTTATGGGAAGATGCCCTGTGTATTTTCATGGAAGAATGGGTGGGGGAGTTCCCACCTCAGAAGAGATAGTGAATGAAATTAAAAAATTAGAGGCACAAAGGCACCCCGAACAGCAAGCTTTCGGGGCAGGCGCCGGCGCAAAGAGGAAAGAATGAAGAAGATATTTGGCAGGCCAAAATGTATGACAGACAAACCGTTTCATTATTGTCCGGGCTGCGGGCATGGGATTGTCCATAGATTAATTGGCGAAGTAATAGACGAACTTGGCATTCAGGATAGAACTATTGGAGTTCCTCCTGCTGGGTGCGCAGTTGTTATGTATCATTATTTTAATGTAGATATGACCGAAGCTGCACATGGAAGAACACCTGCTGTTGCGACAGGGATAAAGCGGGTTCATCCTGATAAAGTT
>DAOVKY010000123.1 GCA_030631525.1 bacterium | reverse complement strand
ATTATTTATGCCTTGTTATTAAATATAAGAGTTTCTCCTGGTATTTTTATTGTATGGATAACAGTTGTCTTTACAGTTATATCAGGAATCAATTATTTGATATACGGAGTGAAGCTCTTAAATGACAACAGAAAAAAATAACCCAGTTGTAGCAATTCTAGGTCGTCCAAATGTTGGCAAATCAACGCTTTTCAACCGGATAATCGGACAAAGAAAGAGCATAGTAGACTCTTTTTCAGGTCTGACACGTGATAGAATCTATGGAACTTGTGTTTGGGGAGGCAAGAGCTTTGAGATCATAGATACAGGAGGTCTGGATTTTGAGAGCTTGGATAATATATCTGCGCAGGTTAGAGCGCAAGTTGATATAGCTATTGTTCAGGCAGATTTTATAATTTTCATGGTTGATGCCAAGACAGGTGTTCTTCCAGTAGATAAAGAGATTATAGATAAAATTCGAAGAACAGATAAGAAATATATTGTAGTTGTTAATAAGGTAGACACTGAAGCAAAGACTAATGATATTTATGATTTCTATCAACTTGGCACTGATGAACTTTTACCAATTTCAGCGTCTCACGGTTTAAATATTAATACTTTATTAGATAAGGTAACAGAGGATTTTTCTGATAGAAACGATGTAACATCGTCTGATGAGATAAGGATAGCTATTGTTGGGGGGCCGAATGTCGGAAAGTCTTCTTATGTAAATGCAATACTCGGAGATAAGAGACTTATAGTAGATGACAAACCAGGCACAACAAGGGATGCTGTAGATAGCTTTCTAAAGTATAAAAACACAAGTTTTGTGTTAGTTGACACAGCAGGTATTAGAGCGAGAAACAAACTAAAGACAGATATTGAAAGATATAGTGTAATAAGAGCGCAGAAAGCTATACAGCTATCCAATATAGCGATTTTAATTATAGATATAACCAAAGGGCCAACGCGGGAGGATAAAAAAATAGCCTCTTTTGTCTGCGAACAGGGGAAAGGCTTAATAATAGCAATCAATAAAGCAGATCTATCAAAAAAGCTATGTATTGATAAGGGAATATGGCTCAAACAATTTAGAGATGGTTTAAAGTTTCTTAATTTTGCACCGGTAGTTTTCATATCTGCACTTAAGAAAGAAAAAATATTTACGATTATGGACATATCTTTTGATGTATATAAATATTATACAGAACGCATAAATACTGCAGTGCTTAACAAGATGTTAGAAGATGCGAAAAAACGCAGGCCATTCTCTTCTACATCCAGTAAGCAGTTGAAAATAAAATATATAACTCAAGTATCAACCTGTCCGCCTACATTTGCATTATTTGTTAATAACAGAAAGTTGATTATGGAAGATTATCTAAACTATCTGAAAAATAATCTGTATAGTAATTTTGGATTTGAGGGTGTTCCAATAAGATTCAAAATAAAGGAAGCGAAATGACAATTATATTGAAAATTCTGGCAATGATTGCCGTGAGTTATCTTTTAGGCGCAATTCCAACAAGTTTTATAATAGGCAAATTAGTAAAGAAGATTGATATTAGAGAGTTTGGAAGTGGGAATGTAGGAGCATCTAATGCATTTAGAGTGCTTGGAATTATTCCCGGAATAATAACACTGATCATTGATATTGCCAAAGGGCTGGTTTGCGCAAGTATAATAGCCGCATTTTTTCATAGAGGTTATTCAGATCAATTTTATAACTTGTTTCAGATCATAGCTGGAACAAGCGCAATAATAGGCCATAACTGGACTATATTTTTAGATTTTAAGGGAGGCAAAGGAGTTGCAACAAGCGCAGGTGTGTTTTTCGCCATATCGC
Source organism: bacterium (assembly GCA_030631525.1). Lineage (GTDB taxonomy): Bacteria > JAHJDO01 > JAHJDO01 > JAHJDO01 > JAHJDO01 > JAHJDO01. The sequence continues at coordinate 1,979 of DAOVKY010000123.1, read as the reverse complement.
CGATATCTATGCTGTTATGTGTCGCAGTATGGGGAATATGCGCTTTGATCACACGATATATTTCGCTCTCATCTATGATAGCTGCAGTAAGTTTGCCTATTTTTATAGGTGTTTTTAATCTTGAGATTGGGAATCTTGTTTTTGGAATAATTGCAGCAGTGTTTGTTGTTATAAGACACAAAGGCAATATAGAAAGACTTTTGCATGGAACAGAAAATAAGATTGGGAAAACATCCCCCTAGTTCCGCCTGCGGCAAAACTATTCCCCCTTCGAAGGGGGATTCAGGGGGATGTAAAAGTCCACTTTCAAAGTTCGACTTGATCGGGCAATCCCGAAAGCTTTCGGGATGGGGTCTTCCTTCTTCTCCTTCACCTAGGGGGTAAGGATGTATCTTACCATTTCCACCAAACCATGAAACGAAATATCCTGATATTCCTTTAAAATGAATGGGTTTCCATGAAAATTGGAAAGAGTCTGCATTTTGGAAAGATTTGGATTCCCCGATTTAATCGGAGAATGACGAACGAGATTGCTTCAGGATTTCATCCTTCGCAATGACAAAAGATGTGGTTTTGGCACAACAAAATGCCGAATAAAATGACAATTTATTTGGCAAATGTATTGACATTTATGTTGTCATATGATATGTTTTATTTAAACTTACCCTTCTTTGTCAAGAGAAGGGGTTAGTGGATGAGTTAGGAGGAAAAATATTATGATAACGATCAAGGAAAACACTACATTGGTTGGGGTTTCGGAGCTCAGGTCAGGGATTGAAAAAATACTTGAAAAAGCGCGTAAAGGGCTTGTGATTATCGAAAAAAGACATAAACCAGCTGCTGTTATTATGTCCAATGAAGAATATGACCATATTCAGCATGTATTGGACACTGCTGAAGACCTTGTTCTTGGCTTCATTGCTGATAAACGCTACAAGAGCGGCACGGCTGGGGATTATATTGATATTGAAACCCTTCTGAAATAATTTAGTGATTGCAATGTGGAAGATAAAGCTTCATCATCTTGTTCTCAAGGAAGATTTTAAGAAAATAGATAGACATGACCACTCCGTTATCCTCAAAACAATCTACAAAAAATTAAGTATTGAGCCAGAAAAATACGGAGCCCCTCTTCGCGGTAACTTGAAAGGATATTGGAAATTAAAAATATCACATTACCGAGTTGTGTATCGTATAGAAAAGAAATTAATTCAAGTTTTAGTTTTAAAAGTCGGCATGCGTAGAGACGAAGAAGTTTATAAAGAAATGTTTCGTCGAATAAAGAAAATATAAAAAATAAAGGGTTTACTATGATATCAATAAATAATGTTAAAAACGGCAATGTAATAAAACTGAATGGAGAGTTGTTTACAGTTATATATTTTCAGCATGTTAAGCCGGGTAAAGGCGGAGCGTTTGTCAGAACAAAACTTAAAAATTTCAAGACAGGCGCAGTGACAGAGAGAACCTTTAGAGCCGGAGAGAACGTAGAGGATGTTCGTATTGAGGAAAAGAAATTGCAGTATATTTATAATTCAGGAGACGATTACTATTTTATGGATCTTGAGACATACGAACAAATGCCAATAAGCAGGATACTCATAGGCGAGAGTGCAGAATTTCTCAAAGAGGAATGCGAGTTAACAGGCATCTACTGTGAAGACAAACTTGTTAATGTTGAAATGCCAAATTTTGTAAACTTAAAAGTTACGGACACATCGCCAGGCAAAAAGGGAGATACAGCTTCAGGCGGATCTAAGCCTGCAACTCTTGAGACAGGAGCCGTTATACAAGTTCCTGTTTTTATAAACCAGGGTAATGTGGTAAAAGTTGACATAAGAAGCCGAAAGTATCTTGAGAGAGTTTAGCCCTTTTATTTTGACAAATATTAGCTTAAGCAATATAATTCGGATGTAAGGAGGCGAATGATGAATATTAAAGAATTAAAAGAAATCGTTGCAGTATTTAAAGAAGCAGAT
>DAOVKY010000215.1 GCA_030631525.1 bacterium | reverse complement strand
CTATTAACATTCCAATATGGAATCCGGAAACATGTATTCAGTGCGGAAGATGCTCATTAGTTTGTCCACATGCTGCGATTCGGCCAAAGATATATAAAAAAGAACTTCTTAAAGATGCTCCAAAAACATTCAAGCATACAGACTCAAAGCCTTCAAAAGATATGAAAGATTATCAATACACACTTCAGGTAGCTCCTGAGGATTGTACTGGGTGCAGCACTTGCTTTGAGAACTGTCCCATGAAAAATAAAGAGGCCATTAAAATGTCGCCGCAATCTCCTATAAGAGAAGCAGAAGCAAAAAACTATGCGTTCTTTCTCAACCTGCCTGATACGGCCCCTGGTCTTTACAACAGAAACACTGTTAAAGGCAGCCAGTTTATAAAACCCATGTTTGAATATTCAGGAGCATGTGCGGGATGTGGAGAGACAGCATATGTTAAACTGCTTACTCAACTCTTTGGTGATCGGGCAATTATAGCAAATGCTACAGGCTGTTCCTCAATCTATGGAGGAAATCTTCCTACAACACCATATTGCAAACGTTCGGACGGACGCGGGCCGGCATGGAATAACTCGCTCTTTGAAGATGCTGCTGAGCTGGCCTTTGGTATGAGACTGACTGTTGATAAATTCAGGGAATATGCATGCGAACTTGCAGATAAAATTGCAAATGATAATTCCTCACCAGATGAATTAAAGAATATCATCTCGGAAATAAAACAGGCTAACCAGTCAACACAGGCAGATATAGAAAAACAACGAGAACAAGTTGGGAAACTGAATAATTTATTAAAATCCTGCACCTTGCCTGATTGCAAGGAACTTCTTACAGTTTCAGATTATATGGTTAAAAAATCTATATGGGGACTTGGGGGAGACGGCTGGGCATACGATATAGGATACGGCGGGCTTGACCATGTTTTGGCTTCAGGGAAAAACGTTAATATACTTGTGTTGGATACTGAGGTGTATTCAAACACAGGAGGACAGTCTTCAAAAGCCACTCCTCTTGGCGCTGTTGCTAAGTTTGCTGCAGCGGGAAAACCAGTTCCCAAGAAGGACCTCGGACTTATGTTTATGAGCTACGGATATATCTATGTTGCAAAGGTTGCAATAGGCGCTGATCCAAACCAGTTGGTTAAAGCGTTTGTAGAAGCGGAAGCTTACAATGGGCCTTCAATAATTATTGCATACTCTCACTGTATAGCTCATGGTATAGATATGACACGCGGACTTTATGAGCAGAAGAATGCAGTAGCAAGCGGATACTGGCCTCTTTACAGATACAATCCACAGCTTACTGACCAAGGGGAAAATCCACTTACGCTTGACAGTAAAGAGCCGCAGATCCCATTTTCCGATTATGCTTATAATGAGAATAGGTACAGAGTTCTGAAGAAGATAGATCCGAAACGCGCAGATGAACTGATGAAGTTCGCTCAGCAAAATGTTACGCAAAGATTCAAACTCTACAAACAGCTTGCAGAATTGGATTATAAAAGGAATTAAGATGATATTAACAAATGTAATAAAAGCAAAGATTCATAAAGCCGTAATTACAAAAAAAATGCTTGATTATAATGGCAGTATTGGTATAGACAAAGCACTTCTCAGAGCAAGCGGGATGATACCTGGGGAAAGGGTGCAGGTTCTAAATTTTCAAAATGGCGCCAGACTTGAGACATACATTATAGAAGAAAAAGAAAATTCAGGCATAATTGCGCTTTACGGCCCTGCTGCAAAGCGTGGCGAAATTGGCAACGAATTGTGTATTATTTCCTACGCTCTAATCACCAGCGACGAGATCCTAAATTTCAAAAGCAAGGTTGTATTCGTAGATAAAAACAATAAGATCATTATGCACTAACGCATTGAGTTTTTCACATATCTGGCAAACATAAAAGCGTCGTAAGCGCTGAACATTGCTGTTGCCAGATAAAGAATCAGAGGGATTAATCTCCATGCAACCTGTGAACGCGCGTAATACATAGCTATTTTTGCGCCTTCCATCTTAACAATTTCTGCGTAAGACTGGTTATATTGTAACTGTAAATATCCAAACCATGCAACCATGCTTATTGCGAAAAGGATTATGGCGACGGCACCTGCGAGAACGAGTACTGCCTGGTGCTTGCAGTTGAGTACTCTAGCGAGATAAAACCAAACCCGCAGGAAGTGGAGGGCAAAGTAGTCTTCATGCCAATTAAGCAGGCTGCCTCCGAGTCAAAGTCTTCGCCAGAGAAATTCGAGGTCTGGTTCAATTTGGCAATTCCAATCTTGGAATCACATCCTAATGCAAAGCGCTTTCTTTAGCAAGTTCCTCTATTTCCTTCCTGTAGCTCAAAAGACAGAGCGTGAAGCGTTCGGGCTTTTCCTTCATTTCCTGCAGCAGTTCCCACAATGAAACAAATTTTCCCTGCTTTACCTCGCCGTCCTGCAGTTTTATCTCGCCCTGCTTTTCTGCTGCAAAAACTTGGTTCAGTTCATTGTCAATTTCACCACCAGGGTATTCGAAATGAAAAGGCTTTT
>DAOVKY010000100.1 GCA_030631525.1 bacterium | reverse complement strand
TCTTGGAACACTCTGAAATTCGAGAGCCTTGCCGCACTGATTACAAAATCTGCTTCTGAGAGCATTGCGATGATGGCAGTTGGGACATGCTTCTCTTACTTGCCGAGAAGGCATTGCCACAAACAATCCTTTTCTTCCATCAATAACTTTCAAATCTCTCACAACAAAAGAATCGTCAAAAATAATAGTTGCGTATGCTTTTAATTTACTTCCTTCTCTATCCCTCAGCCTGACTTTTACTTCTGTGATTTCCATTCAAGTTTACTCCTTAATTTGTTGTTTACCTACTTGCCACATGACAAACTAGTTCTAATCTTGGTTCATTAAAGAAGCTTTTGGCTACTCTATAAGCCTTATCTTTGCTTGAGGCTATACCAAAAACTGCAGATCCTGTTCCACTCATCAAAGCTCCACTTGCTCCACAAACTATCATTTTCTTCTTGATGACCTTAACAAGAGGATATTCTTTAAACACCACCCCCTCCAATCTGTTAAACAAATTATTCACTATGTCTTTAACCTGCAACTTCTTAAGTCTTGGCAAGTTAGCACTATTTATGTTTTTTGTCAACTCCCTATCCACTGTTCCATATGCCCATTTTGTTGAAACACTTACATTTGGAACAGCTAGAACAAGCCATATCTTAGGGATAGTAAAGCAAGTGTGTATTTTTACTCCTCGTCCTTTTACCAGTGCAGTTTTACCATTAATAAAGAACGGAACGTCAGAACCTATTTCTGCTCCTAATTCCTGTAATTGTGCGTTTTTTAACCCAATATTCCAGAGCTGATTTAATCCTTTAAGAACTGAAGCTGCATTGCTGCTACCGCCTCCCAAACCAGAACCAACAGGTATCTTTTTATCAATTGTAATAGAAATTCCCTTTTTTATACTGAACTTGGTCATAAGCAAGTTTGCTGATTTGTATGCAAGGTTGTTGTGGTTGGATGGAATGTTGACCTTTTTGTTTGGACAGAGAATAGTTATACCTTGCACTCTATCTTCCAGCAGAATATTGTCGCATAAACTTATTTCTTGAATCAGGCTTTCAATTTCGTGGTAACCATCACGTCTTTTTTTAAAAACTTCTAAATAAAAATTAACCTTTGCATAAGACTTTAAAGAAAAACTGCTCATTTAAGTTTCCCTGTAATATCGGATATTTTATTGAAACTGTTAGCTTTCATATAGGTCTTAATGCCCTCTATAATCTCACAGCAAGTATTAGGATTAACAAAGTTTGCTGTGCCAATAGCAACCGCACTTGCTCCGGCAAGTAAAAATTCAATAGAGTCCTCTGAAGTCATTATTCCCCCCATCCCAATTACTGGAATACGTACTTTTTTAGATACTTCATAGACCATTCTTAATGCTACTGGTTTAACCGCAGGGCCTGACAGCCCTCCAATGACATTTGCCAGCTTAGGCATTTTTGTCTGAATATCAATACTCATGCCTATTAGAGTATTGATTAAGGATATTGCATCTGCGCCTGCGTCTTCTGATGCTCTGGCAATTAGTGTAATATCTGTAACATTAGGAGTAAGTTTAACAATCAATGGCAAACTTGTAACCTTTCTTACCTTTCTAACAAGTTTATAAGTTGTATCTGCATCTTGGGCAAATAGTCCTGCATGTTCCACATTTGGGCAGGAAATGTTTAGCTCTAGCCCTGATAATCCCATATCTTTCAATAAATCAGCAAGTTTGACAAACTCTGCTTCCTTGCTACCTGAAATATTTGCTATAATTGGCACCCCATACCCTTTTAGCTTTGGTAGCTTTTCTTCAATAAAAACTTTAGCTCCCGGATTCTGAAGTCCTATTGAATTCAGCATACCGCTAGCTACCTCCACAATTCTAGGTTGGGGATTACCAATCCTTGGCTCCAGTGTTATAGTTTTTGTAACAATTGCTCCAAAAAAATTTATATCTATTAGTTGCGAATACTCCAAGCCGTATCCGAATGTGCCGGAAGCTGCTATTACTGGATTTTTCATCTTTATTCCAGCAATGTTTATATCAAGACTTATATGTTTCATATATCCTCCCAAACAATTTCTTTTATATCAAAGACAGGCCCATCCTTACAAACCTGTTTGTAATTTTGAGTTTTGTCCCGAAGGCTTTCGGGATGATTTTGAGTTTTTATCGTGCATCCCATACATGCTCCAATACCACACGCCATTTGCCTTTCTAATGAGACCTGAGAGGAAACATTATACTTGGAAACTAATTGATGAACCTGTCTCAGCATAGGAACAGGCCCGCAGGTAAAGATTTTAAGTTTTAAGTTTTGAGTTTTGAGTTTTGAGTTTTCGGGAACAAGTTCCTTTTTTAATAAGTCAACAACTGTTCCGTTTATTCCGTCACTTCCATCATCTGTAGATACTTTCACTTTGCAATCCAATTTTTTAAACTCATCTATACAGAGAATGTTGCATTTATTACTCGCGCCAATAAGAACAGTTATATTTGAGCACTGCTCAGTAAGTCTCTGAGCAAGAAAATATAGTGGCGCGATTCCTATACCCCCCCCCACAAGAATTGGCAATTGGCAATTGGCAAGTAATTGGTAATCAAAACCATTGCCCAATGGACCTATAACATCTATGGGATCTCCTGAAGTCTTCTTAGATAATAATCCGGTTCCTCTTCCAACTACTTTATAAAGAATTCCAATAACATTATTTTTTATAGAATGAATACTAATAGGTCTTCTCAATAAGGGATCATACGTATCCGAGCATTTTATATGCAGGAATTGTCCTGGTTTTACCCTGCAAGCTATTTCTTTTGACTCAAATGTCATTTTATAACAATCAGCAGAGACTTTTTTGTTTTCTATTATTTCTTTTTTGACGTTAAAAATTTTCATTCGTTAATCTCTGTAAACAATCTTTCCATTAACAATCGTTGCCATTACTTTGCCCTTTAGTTTTCTATTATGATATGGACAATTTTTGCTTTTTGAAAGGAACCTGTTCACATCTACAATCCATTTTTTATTCCCATCTATTATTGTTATGTCTGCGTCTGAGCCGATTTTTAGTGTTCCTTTTGTCTCAAACCCAAGAATTTTTGCAGGATTGCAGGAGAGCTTTTCAATAAGCTGGGATAAAGATAAAACTTTGCTGTGAACAAGTTCTGTAAAAGCAAGTCCTACTGCTGTTTCAAAACCAACAATCCCGAACGGAGCATTATCATACTCATACTCTTTCTCTGTTATTGTGTGAGGAGCATGGTCTGTTGCTATAACGTTTATTGTTTCATCAGCCAATCCCTTTTTTATGGCTTTAATATCATCCTCGCTTCTCAATGGAGGATTAACCTTCGTATTTGTATCATAACCATTAATAGCTTGTTCTGTTAATGTGAAATGGTTAGGTGTTACCTCACAGCTGACCTTTATATTGCGTGTTTTAGCCTCTTTTATCAATTCTACTGTTCCTCCGCTTGATACATGAGCAATATGTATTCTGGTATTCAGCATCTTTGCTAAACTTATATCTCTAAAAACAGCGATTTCCTCTGCTTCTCTGGGAATACCTTCCAGTCCCAGGACAGTTGAAATATAACTTTCGTTCATTACCCCTTTCCCAGAGAGTATCCTATCTTCGCAATGCGATATTACAAGAATATTAAACATATCACTATATTCAAGCGCTCTTCTCATGAGAGCGGAATTCTCTACCCAATTACCATCATCCGAAACAGCAACTATTCCCGCATCCTTCATATCTCCAATCTCTGCAAGTTCGGCTCCCTTGCGCGCCTTTGTGATTGCACCTATAGGAAACACATTAACCTTGCCATCTTTTTTAGCTTTTTCTAAAACAAACTTTACAACAGATTGATTATCTATTGCAGGCTCTGTATTTGGCATACAGCAAACTGATGTAAACCCGCCCTTTGCAGCAGACGCAGTTCCTGTAGCTATTGTTTCAGTATCCTCCCTGCCAGGTTCTCTCAAATGAGCATGCATATCAATAAATCCGGGAGAAACAATCATGTTCTCGGCATTGAATATCTCACAACCCTTTTCCTTGATATTCTTACCTAACTTGCATATCTTGTTATTTTCTATCAATATGTCCATTTTTTCATTTATATGTTGAGACGGATCTATAACACAACCATTTTTAATGAGTAGTTTCATGCACTCACCTCCTTAGTTTTACTGCCCATGACAAGGTAGAGAACAGCCATACGAACTGCAAGTCCATTAGTTACCTGCTCGAGAATAACTGAATACGGCCCATCAGCCACTTCAGGCATAATTTCAACACCTCTGTTCATAGGGCCCGGGTGCATTATTAAAACATCCTCTTTTGCAT
>DAOVKY010000135.1 GCA_030631525.1 bacterium | reverse complement strand
GCAGTAATAGGCTGTCTATGGCTGGGCAAAGATATTATTGGAAATATACTTTCGTATTCAAGGTTGATGGCTCTGGGATTGTCTACTGCAGTTATTGCGCTGGTTGCAAACAAGTTAGCAGGAATTGCTTTTGTAGAGCTTCCAATAGGGATAAACATTCTTGCGGCTGTTATTATACTTTGTTTTCTGCATTCACTGAATTTTCTGGTTAATTCACTTGGTGCGTATGTTCATTCAAGCAGGCTGCAGTATGTGGAATTCTTTCCATATTTTTTTACTTCAGGAGGCGAGCAGTTTGAGCCTTTTACAAAAAACACTAAATATACAATAATAGAATAAACCCCATCGGGGTAAACAAAAAAGGAGACCGAAGAATGGAAGCATACATAGGGTTGTATATAGCAATACTGGGAGCTGCATTAGCTGTTGGGTTTGCAGGAGCAGGATCAAGTATCGGGATTGGCAATGTTGGACAATCAGCAGCAGGCGTGTTAAGTGAGGAACCTGAGAAATTTGGCAACCTGCTCATTCTGGTAGCCTTACCAGGTACTCAGGGTATTTACGGATTTGTCATAGGATTTTTAGTTATGCAAAAATTAGGATTAATGGCAGGGAATATTCCTGATATCTCTATGTATCAAGGATTATCAATACTAGGCGCATGTATGCCAATGGCAATAACAGGTTACTTCTCAGGCATTCATCAGGGCAAGGTAGGAGCCGCAGGCTGCGGGGTTGTGGCAAAACAGCCGAAAGAATTTATGAAAGCAGTAATATTTTCTGCGCTGGTTGAAACATACGCCATCTTCGGCTTACTTGCATCTTTCCTGATTCTTAGAGGAATACAGCTGTAAAGACAATTTTTAATTTTAAATTATAAAAGGCATAGATGAATATTGATGAAATTATTAAATACTGGATGACTTCTGCTGAAGACGATCAAAGGGCGTCGCTTCACCTTTGCGAAAAAGGCGATTATGTTTACGCATTGTTCTTTGCTCATCTTTTCCTTGAGAAATTACTTAAGGCATTGGTAGTAAAGAACACAGGCAAACAGGCTCTTCCAATTCATAATCTTCGGATTCTAGCAAAAAAAGCGAACTTATCCCTTTCAGAAGAACAACTGGAGCTGATTATCAGGGTAAACGAGTATAATATCAGAACGCGCTATCCTGACTTTAAGTTTGAACTCAAAAAGCGTTGCAATAAGAGTTTTACTATAAAAGAATTAGATCAAATAAGGGAATTTGGTAAATGGTTAAAAAAGCAGATTTAGAGAAAGCCAGGTCATTCTTAAAAGAGCTAAAAAAAATAGGTATAACGATAGAGGCTTTATATCTTTATGGCTCGCGGGCAAAAGGAACAAGCAAGCCAGATAGCGACTTAGATATAGCAGTTATCTCTAAAGATTTTTCAGGAGACTCAATCCGAGACATTAAGATGATATTCCCTGTTATTAAAAAAGCAGACGAAGCTATTGAAGTAACCAGATTCCGGCCAGAAGATTTTAGAGACGAACATCCTTTGGCATGGGAGATAAAACATGGAGGAATAAAGATATTTTAAGTGTCGCGTAGAAAACGAAGACAAAGAATATGGGAAATTTAGTATTGTCAGTTTTATTGAAGTATAGAAAAAGTTAAAAAATTAAGAAAAGGGGAGGTAAAAATTATGGGAATAGGAGTACTATTAGCAATACTTGTGGCAATAGGTTTCTTTTTCTTGGTAGTCTGGCTGTTCAAATGGCTCTGGAATATAACCATGCCGATGATATCTAATTTAAAAACCGTAACCTACTGGCAGGCTTTCAGGTTGCTGGTTATTGCCAGCATTCTCTTTGGGCGACCACAAGCTGAATTGGCAAAAAGAGTTATACAGAAAAAGGTTCCTGCTCAGGAGATGCTGGAGCCTTCTAACTAAATGTATGGGAATTTCAAAGTGCTGTCATTGCGGGGAGTCCCGAAAGCTTTCGGGACGACGTGGCAATCTCTGAGATTGCTTCACGAAGTTTATCCCGATGTCGGGGTTCGCAATGACGAAAGCCAATTGTAGGGGCGACCCTTGCGGTCGCCCGAAAAGAACGAGGGTGGAGGCAAGCCCCACCCCTACATTTAAAAAGGCGCATAGGCACAAAGAGATGTTAATTAAAAATTAGGATTAATCTATGTCCATTGAAAACATTATAAAAAAGATAGAAGCTAATGCTGAAGGTGAGTGCAAGATACTAAGAGATAGAGCATCTCTGGAGATTAAACAGATACAGGAACAAGCAAAAAATCAGGCTGAAAAAGAGAGAGAAAGTATTCTTAAACATGCAAAAGAGCAAGCAGAAAAAAACATGAATAAGGCTATTGTTTCTGCAAATCTTGAATGCAGGATTAAGTCATTGAAAGTTAAGCAGGACATAATCTCTATATGTTTTGAAAAAGCGTACAATGAAACACTTAAGTTACCTTCATCAGATTATTTAGGGCTAATGGAACTGAAATTGCTGAAACTTGTAGAAATCGGAGATGAAAAGGTAATATTCGGAGACCTGCACAGAAAAAAGTTTAATAGCAATTTTATAAATCAAATAAATAAGAAACTAGTTTCTAAAGGGAAAAAGGGGAGACTTTGTATCTCAAATGCTTCAAGACCTCTAAAGTCCGGTTTCATTTTAATAAAAGGGAAACAAGAGATCAACGCATCCTTAGAACAATTAATTAAGATACTAAGGCATAAGTTACTAATAAAAATAAACAACGTTCTCTTTGGACAGCAAGTATAATGTTTATTGATAAGACCTCATACATGGAATATAATCCCGAATATTTGTTTGCTGTAGGCAAGCTAAGGGTCTATGAGAGAAAACTCATTAATAAGGCAACTCTTACCCAGCTTATTGAATGTAATGGCTTTCAGGAACTGGTTTCTATATTAAGCGAGAGAAATTATTCAGACAATATATCCTCTGTAGAAAGGCCTGAAGATTTAGAAAATCTGCTATTTAACGAAATGTCAAACACTATAGAAGAGATTAAAAAACTATCTCATGATGATGAAGTAACTAATTTATATCTATTCAGATATGATATGCAAAACCTGAAACGCCTGATAAAGGCCGGGAAAAATTCTGAGGATGTTAATCATGCTCTGCTCTATAGGAGCATAATAGATACTGAGAATCTTGAGGACTCAATAAAAGAAGAAATTTTTTACGTATTACCGGACTCTCTCAGGGACAAAATAAAAACAATATGGCTCGAGGAAGTACAACAAGGAAACCTTCAGGAAGCAGAAATTCTCCTGGATAAATTATGGCTGGAAACAGGGCATTGTTACATGAAAGATAGCGGACAAATATTTATGAGGGATTTGTTTTCCGTATTAATTGATCTATATAACATTAAGGTAATCCTTAGAACAAAAGTTATGAGCTATGATCCGGAAAGAGTTAGGGGATACATTGCAGAAGGAGGTTTTGTTGACAAATCTGTCATGTCAAACTCCTTTAACATGGAATTAGAAGGAATAGTAAAGTCTTTTCAGTTCTCAGATTATAATAAAATTATTAAACAGGGAGTTGAATATTTCGAAAGATATAATTCTTTCTGGAAATTTGAGCAGTTATGCAACGACT
>DAOVKY010000180.1 GCA_030631525.1 bacterium | reverse complement strand
CCAAGCAATAATGGAATCGCTGCATTTATATCAATAAGCCCTCCCATGCCAAGTGCCATAGTAAGGCCTACTGTTGCGCTGCTGCTTTGAACAATCACGGTTAGAATCGTCCCGGCAAGCACTCCTAAAATAGGTGTCCTGCTAAAATTGATGAGCATTTCTTTAGCTGCCTGGCTATTACTCAAGTGCCGTACAGTATCCGTCATAATGCTCAAACCAAGAAACAAAAGGCCAAATCCAAATATGGCCAAGCCTATTTGTTTTGGCACGCGCCTCTTGCAGAAAAAATGTAATGCAAAGCCTATCCCAATGACAGGAAGCACATAATGAGTTATTTTAAAAGCAATAATTTGAGCAGTAATTGTTGTTCCTACGTCTGCCCCAAGTATGACGCCAAGAGATTGTTTTAAAGTCATAAGCCCGGCATTAACAAAGCCCACTACCATAACCGTTGTTGCGCTGCTTGACTGAATAATACTGGTAATTCCTGCGCCGGCCAATAAGCCGAAAAAGGCCTTATTTGTTATTATGCCCAGTATTTTTCTCATCTTATCTCCAGCTGCTTTCTGGAGAGCATCACTCATTATGTGAATGCCATAGAGAAACAACCCGAGCCCGCCAACTGTGCCGAAAATTATGTCTTTTATCATTTAAGTAAGTTCCTTACTGCGCAAACTCTTTGCTCAGCGAATTCTTTGCTTTTTCTATCTGAGCTTTTACGTTTTTCAGGCATGTGCCGCCTGGAGAGGACTTGGATTTTACTGAGGAATTAGGGGAAATGAAATCCAGAATATCTTCGGAAAACAAGTTTGAAAACGTCTTAAATTCTGAATAGGTAAGATCTCGTAAATATTTTTCGTTATCTATACAGTATCTAACTATCCTGCCAACCAGTTTATGCGCATCCCTGAAGGGCATACCCTTCTTCGCAAGATAATCAGCTATTTCTGTTGCGCATGAAAAATCTTTGTCTAAAATATTTTCCAGTCTCTTTTTATTAAGTTTTATATTCGCTACAAGCTTAGCCTCCGCTTTCAAACACATCTTGACTGTTTCAACTGCATCAAACAGAGCTGGCTTATCCTCCTGCATGTCTCTGTTATACGATAGAGGCAGCGACTTCATTAACGTAAAAAGCGTCATAAGGGATCCATACACTCTCGCAGTTTTCCCTCTTATCAGTTCAGCAACATCAGGGTTCTTCTTTTGAGGCATCATACTGCTTCCAGTACAAATACTATCATCCAATTCTACGTACCCAAACTCTTCTGAAGAATAGATGATAATATCTTCACATAATCTTGAAAGATGCATCATGAGAATGGCAGAACAGGATACAAATTCCAGAATAAAATCTCTGTCACTAACTGTATCTATGCTGTTTTTTGTAATAGCGGGAAAACCCAACAGCTTAGCCACATATTCACGCTCAACAGGGAATGAAGTGCCTGCAATTGCGCCCGCGCCCAGAGGCATAATGTTTACTCTTTTAAAACAATCTTTGAGCCTGCCCTTATCTCTGTCCAGCATATTAAAGTAAGCCATCAAGTAATGCGAAAAAAGAACCGGTTGCGCATGCTGCATATGAGTGAGTCCCGGAATAAAAACATCAATGTTTTTCTGCGCTATATTAATAATTACTCTCTGAAGCCCTTTAATGAGTTCTGATACCTCCGATATTTCATCACGCAGATATAACCTTTCGTCAAGCGCAATCTGGTCATTTCTGGACCTTGCTGTGTGAAGCTTATTGCCAATCTTTCCTATTTTTTCCACAAGCATGCGCTCAATTGCCATATGTATATCTTCATCTGCGGACGTATATTTTAGTTTTCCTTTAGAAGCTTCCTGAAGAATTTCTTCCAGTCCATGAAGTATTTTTTGTGCGTCGTTCTTAGAGATTATATTAGCCCTGCCAAGCATTTTAATGTGGGCAATACTGCCCTGAATGTCATATCTTGCAAGTTTTACATCAACGTCTATTGAGGATGAGAACTCTTCAATAAATGGATCTAAAGCTTTTTTAAATCTTCCATCCCATGGTTTTTTCATCCCGTTAGACCTCCTCTAAACATCCAGGTTGCTTACTTCCAATGCGTGTTCCAGAATAAACTTTCTCCTTGGTTCAACCTGATCACCCATTAATATTGTAAATATCCTGTCTGCTTCTATGGCGTCTTCCATAGCCACTTTTAAAAGCGTGCGCTCTTTGGGATCCATGGTTGTTTCCCACAGCTGGGACGGGTTCATTTCTCCAAGTCCTTTATAACGCTGTATAACCAGTCCCTTTTTGCCCAATGTCCTTATCCTGTCCAGAATCTCATAACCGCTATTTATTTCATACTCCTTATCTCCTACGCTAATTCTATATATCGGCTTTTTCTTCCCGCTTTCCGGAATTTCCTGAACAGGAATCTCCTGAACAGGAAGAAGGGTATCTGCGCTTATGCCTTTCTGCTCTATTCTCTTTAATATATCGCTAATCTGCCTGGATTCTGCAAACTCAGTAATCTCAGCGGTCGTGGACGTAGTCGTTGACTCTGCGCTCTCAAATATATCAAGCTGTGTTTGTGCCTCATTCTGCTTCTCCTCCAGAGCTGCTAATTCCTTATCTGTGTAAAAATACTGAAATCCTTTAGCTGTATGCACTCTGTATTTCGGAAAACTATCCGTATTCTTGTCTCTTAATTTAAGATAATCTACAAAACTTATTCCTCTACGTTCAATCACTTTTATTAAACTCTCAAGCTGTGTAAGGTCGCTCACTATTGCTTTTAGCTGTATGTCCGTAAGCTTTCTTTGCTCCTTAAGAATTGTTACTTTTACATCCTTTAGGCCTGAAGAGAGTATAAAATCGTTAAAAGCTTTGTCGCTT
>DAOVKY010000153.1 GCA_030631525.1 bacterium | reverse complement strand
TTTTAATCATCTCTTAATGCTCGAATCAATCCATTCAAGACCTTTTCAGTTTCAACTATCTTTGGTTCAATCGGAGAAAAATCCTTGTCGCACAATAACCCCAGACGCTTTGATAAACTTAATTGATAATGTAGTTCCCTCAAAGACCCGAAGGCTATATAGAGAAAACGAAGGTAATCGGGCTGACTATCGCGCGCGCATCCTTCAACGATGTTTGAAGGAACTGAAATCGCTGCCCGCCGCATTTGAGAAGTTAAACCATACAACTCTTCTTTTGGAAACCTTGTAGTTACCTGATAAATCAACACAGCCACCTCGTCAGCCAACTCAAATGCCCGAAGTTTTGTATGATCACGCATAATTTTTACCCTTCAGCCTATCCCCCTTCAGCCTATCCCCCTTCAACCTTCCCCCTTTCCCAATACCTATGGAAATCCCCATATATAACCAGAACATAAGCCCTAATCTATCTTCGTAAAAATAGCCGGAAAGACCAGCAATTAGAAAGCCGATAATTGCCAGAAGAATGGCAAATAATATATCTTTTTTAAAAGGATCTTTTATTTGAATATACAATTTATAAGCAGTTTTTATGTATGTTGCCAAAAGATACATAAAAGCAGCAAATCCGATGATTCCTGTTTCCAGAAGAATTTGCAGATAAAGGTTATGCGCATCTGCATTCTGAGTATTTTTGGGAGGAAGTGCTACCCATAACTTATACTCTGAGTGTAGAAACAACTTTCTATATATATTCGGCCCATATCCTGCGCCTGCCAGAGGATGCTTCCTTATAATATGAAGACTTCTCTCCCATACTGTAGGCCTGGAAGATAACGCTCTGTTAGCGTATTCTTTGAAACTATGTCCTTTCAGTCCTTTAAAATTAAATGCACCATCTATTCTGTTACTGGCAGGCCCATAAAATATAACTAAAACTAATATTGCTACTGCTGTTAAAAATATTACTAATATTTTTTTGCTCTTTTTAAACAACAATATTACCAGAACAGCAAATGAGCTTATCCATGGACCACGCGTAAAAGTAAGTAGTAAAAATGCTCCTGTCAACCCAATAGAGGCAATTAACCCCGTTCTTATCCATTTATTCCTGATCTGAAAGAACGTCATTAAGACAGGAGGAATAACAAACGCGCAGTACATTGCTGAGCGGCTGCAGCTATGAAATGTCCCAAGCGCTCTCCGGCCTTCTATCCAAACTTTCTCATCCCCATAAATATATCCAAATATTCCACATATGGAAAAGATAAATGCGGAAATTGCAAATGTATATAGTATTCTTCGCAGCTGTTTCTCAGTTCTTATATTGTTTGCCACAACAAAAAACAAAATTATTTGTGTCAGGAACTGCGAACGGAATGCGTTAAGACTAAACAAAGGCGCTATTGAAAAAGCCGATGCTATAAGAGCAGCAGCGCCCCAAAACATAATAGGGAAATTTAGAGGTGTTTTTGAAAAATGTTCGTTAGGAACATATATTAATTTTATCATCCACGCAAGAAAAGGGACTAAGATAGCTATTGCTTCAATAGTGGCGTGGCCTGCAAAAGGTATGATGAAAACAAACAGCAATATCCCGCATTCAATAATTCCATCGCATATAACAGATAATTTTGAATTTCCCATTTAAAATTTGCTTCTACGAAGTTTGACTCTTGATTTTCTTAAGCCCTTCCCATAAGAAAGCTGCAAATACTGACATCATTAATGCTACCATAAACACAATAGCGCTCTTCTTGACTGTGCCTTTAGCAACATGATAAACCATTGGCTTTTCTATCAGCGGCATAACATTCGCGGTCTTATTTTCTATTTTTTTAATATAAGACTTCAAATAATCCAGCAGCTGTCTGTTGTTCTCCTTGTACTCTGACAATGTAGTGATTAAAAATGAACGGAACTGTTCAAGCGTACTATGAGAAAGCATTATCTTCTTTACATGACTGAAGAGCTTTTCATTTAATTTGAGTAAACCGGCGTAATAGTCGTAATTTTCTTTGTTTGCCCTGATTTGCTCTTCAAGATTAATTATCTGTGTCTCTGCTGCTTGTACTTGATAAGGTAAGGGTAAGTAAGCACCGCTATCAAACTGCAGGACGATGCCGCTGGGCAATTTGCTTAAGCCTTCAGAACCAAAATTCTTCAGCTTTTCCAGAGTGGATTTTTTTCTTTCTAACTGCAGGTTTAATGTGTATCTTGCTTCTTCTATGCCAGCCATTTTCCCTTTAAATGCAATAATCCTGTTATTCAGTGTGTCTCTCTCTGAATATAGAGGGATGATCTGTTCAAAGTTCTTTCTGCAAACTGAGGCTATCCCGCGAATATTTTCTTTAGACTGTGTCCCTATCTGCATAACCAAAAGAGAGCCTTTTGCCTCCTGAAATTTCTGTAATTCATTCAGGTTCTTAGCCCTTGAAGGTTTTATAGCCTCAAAATATGATGGCGAAATCTTAAAGGAAACAAATCCCTTTAAGCCTTCAATGGTTTTGGTTTCTGCTAGTTTTGCATATTTTTCGAAACCGTCTTCCTGCAATTTTTCGACAAGTTTCTCCAAATTTTCGGCGCTATAAAACTTATTTTCAAGTACCTTGAAGGCTTTTTCGTTAAGCCCGATATTATAGGTGTAGCTAATTTTATAATCTCTTGGCCCATGAAACATGGTTAATCCTACTATTAAAGCCGGTAACACAGATGCTAAAAAAATGAACCATTTTCGTTTCCAGAGAACTATGAAATAATCCATTAGGTTTATTTCATCTTCTACATATTCTTGATTAGACATTTTTTGCCTCCATTTTTCGTATTGGTTTACTTAATTTCTCATATTCTACTTCTTTATCATTTAAAACGTCAAGCTGAATACCAACTTGAGCAAACATTTTTCTTGTTAAACCGGCAGTATGATATTTTTTTTGACATACAACCCGTTTAATGCCGGCAGCGATTATTATGCGGGCGCATACTGAACATGGCTCCATCTTGACATAAAGAGTAGCGCCTTCCAAAGCCACGCCTATTCTAGCTGCATGCACAATGGCATTTTGTTCGGCATGTATGGTGCGGACACAATGGTCATGTAATTTCCCGGAACCATCTCCTTCTTCAGTTGACTTAATCATCAAATGCCATTTTTCATCACAATGAGCCAGTCCCGGTGGAGAGCCAACATAACCGGTAGAGAGAATATGATTATTTCTAACGATCACACAACCGGCCCGCCCGCGTCCACAAGTAGCTCGGGTAGCAACTGTCTTCATTA
>DAOVKY010000110.1 GCA_030631525.1 bacterium | reverse complement strand
GGTATTATCTCATCCTCCCCTGAGTGTATTATAAGCTTTGGAATTTTTATATTTTTTATTTTTTGAATACTGTCATATTTTGTGCTTGCACAATATTTAATTGGCAAAAATGGATAAAGTTCTTTACCAATATCAATTATAGATGTAAATGCGCTTTCTGAAATAAGTAAGCCTTTATTAATTTTTGATGCTAGGTCAATCGCTATTGAACCTCCCAGAGAACGGCCGAATATAACAATCTTATCCTCATCCGACTTTTTCTTTGAAATAAGCCACTTATATGCAGCCATTGCATCCAGATAGGTGCCTTTTTCTGTTGGCAACCATTTGCTTTTGCCATAACCTCTGTAATCAAATATAAAAACATTCAAGCCAATATCGTGAAATATGTCTATGCTCTCAAGACGGTCGCTTATATTCCCGGCATTTCCATGGCATAAAAGTAGAGTTGATACTGCTTTCTCACAGGGAATGTACCAGCCATTCAGCATAACATGATCATCTGTTTCAAAAAAAATATCTTCAAACTTTAAACCTATACTTTCAGGAGTTATACTAATCTCACGCGTAGGATAGTAAATATTTTTCCATTCAAAATACCTGAAATACAGATGGAGACAACAAAGAACAATCAGTGTCCCAACAACATATTTAATAACTTTTATCCACATCTAACATACCTCTAGTTTGCTACTTAAATGTTTAGGCTGTGTTTTCCAGCGATTGTGCAGCCAGAACCACTGGTCAGGATATTGCCTGATATAAGATTCAATAACCTTAGAAAATTGAGCGGTATATCTCTGTATATCATTGTCTGAGTTTTCAGAACTATGCGCATATATAGGATTTCCAATAAGTATTTTGTGAAATTTCTTCTCTCTTACAATAAAAGCAGGAACAACAGGCGCTCCTGTTCTTAAGGCAAAAACAGCTACTCCTTTTGCATAAGCTGCAGGTCTTCCAAAAAAATCTACAAATACCATATCTTTTCTTGTATTTTGATCCATCAATATAGCAACCAGTTCATTATTACTGAGAGCGCGAAGCACTTTTCTAATGGGAGCATTCTTCTGGATAACTTTCATTCCAACAAGCCTTCTATACCTGTCAATAGTATTCCCTATTCTTCTGTTATCTGAAAGTCTACCAATTACATTTACAGGATATCCTCCAAGCCCAAAAGCAGCGCCCAAAAGTTCCCAGTTTCCAAAGTGCGCACCAAGCAAAACAGCGCCTTTTCCTTCTTTTAGAATTGGGTCTATTTTACATAGCTCAGATGTATCAACGATTCTTCTTATTCTTGTTCCATTCATTCTCGGAAGCTGCAGGAATTCCAGAAGTGTTTTTCCTAGATTTTTATACGTTTCCCTTGCTATCTTTTTCAGCTCAATATCACTTTTCTGATTTCCAAAAGCTATTCTAAGGTTTTTAAAAACTTGTTTTCGTCTGATTCTGAGTATATAAAATGTAAAATCCCCAAGAATATTCCCTAAAAATAGCATTAGGCTTCTAGGTATGTATCTTACACATGCAGCTACTACTACTCCAAAAAAATACTGATGGGTATGTCTCATATTTCTTTATCCATTAATTCTTCATAGAGTTTTTCTGTTTTGTATGCCATCCGGCTTAAAGAAAAACTTTTGACAGTCTCTTTAGCAACAAGCCCAATTTTTTTAGTCAATTCTTCATTGCCGGCTAATGTCAGTATCTTATCTGCGAGAGCATCCTCATCTCTGGAAGGAACAATAAACCCATTTTCTCCATCAATGATAATCTCCTTATTGCCGCCCACATCTGTGGCAACTACCGGCTTCTCGCAAGCCATTGACTCTAAAACTACGTTTGAGAACCCTTCTCTGATAGACGAAACTACTGAAAAGTCCGATATATATAACATATCTTTTATATCATTTCTTTTCCCTGTAAAGACAACATTCTCTTTTATGTCCAGTCTTTCTGAGAGAGATTCTAAACTCTCTTTCATTTGCCCATCTCCAACTATCAGAAACTTTATGTTCCCCATTCTGGGGATTATCTTTCTTGCTGCTCTTAATAGGTATTCATGTCCCTTTTGCGGATGAAGGCGGCCTATAGTCACTACTACTTTATCGCCCTGTAATAATCCCAATTTAGCTTTTTTCTCGAGTATTACTTTCTGAGAGGGTATATTCTTTTGCCAGAAATCTAAATCCACTCCATTATAGATAACTTCAAACTTATCAGCAGAAATATTAGCATTTTTTACATAAAAGCTTTTAACTGCTTCTGATACTGCAATAATCTTATCGGAGTATGCAGCAAGCCATCTGTCTAATCTTAACTGCCAGTTGCTTTTCCATGTATCCACATTATGCTCATTTGCAATTATAACAGGCACGCCTGCTAATTTTGCAGCGATTCTTCCTGTAGTATTGGGCTTATGACAATGAGTATGAACCATATCAATATTTTCTTTCTTCATGATTGAACATAATCTATATATGCAAACAGGATCAAACTTGAATCTGCGCTGGATTACTTTGACTGAAATTCCGGATTGTTCCAGGCAATGCTGCAGTTCTCCGGATTTGAAGCTGCATACGACAATACTATACCTCTCTTTGTTGAGTTTCGGTAAAAGCGACACCATTCTTTTCTGCACACCACCTACTCCCAGATTCGAAATTATGCGTAAAACCCTGACCTTACTCATTTAAAATATTCCCTTTCTGTCATTGCGAAGAGCGAAGCGATGTGGTAATCTCGTTTGTCATTCCTGCAGATTTTTAGCAGGAATCTGTGCTTTAAGATATTCAATGTCCAGCAACATATTTATGAATTACGCTTGAAACTAATGTTTGATATGGAATACCTTCCTCTACAGCGATTCTTTGAACTCCTTCTAAATCACGTAATGATATTCTGATATTCAAACGCTTATCCTTTCTTAACATAGCTCTAGCATATTCCATGTGTTTCTTTTTTAGGAAATCAAAATTTTTTACTGATTTCCATTCTCCTCTTTCGTATGATTTTAATATCTCTCTTTCCTCTTTATCCAATTTCATCTTTATCAACTCCTTTTAAGTATTTTTGTGTTGCCTTTCTACTTGGGATAATAGTTCTAAAAAACATCTCCTCTTCGCTTTGAACATATGGGACAATATAAGCATAATGTTTTATTTCAAGTATTAATATTCTTTGATTCTTATATTTTATCTTATTGGGATGATCCAAATCGTCTAAAACATGACCTTTTTCTATGTAAAATACAATATCCTCAAAAGATATACCTCTTTCCTCTTTTAGCTTTTTACTTTTTTCATCATTCCAGTTATAGCACTTCATGTTTTATATATAGTACAATGTGTGCATAATGTCAATACAATTAATTCCAACAGACAGCTGAAGCAGTCTGTTGTTCTCTCTACCGTCGATTGCCCTCTCTCCCGCAACCGCCTGCTTTAGCTGGCGGTTAAGCATTGTAGGGACAGCCCTTGCATCTGCCCGTTTGAATACCCATTTCCTGTCATTGTGAAGAGCGAAGCAATGACATAGTCTTTAATTTTTTTCGTATATTCTCGGCACCCTTTTACTAATCATGCAGAATACATCATTAGCTATTGTGCCTATCTTTTCTGCAATTTCTTCAACGCTTATTCGCTCTTGTTTCTGCGAGCCAATCAAAACAACTTCATCTCCTACGCATACTTCAGGGATTTTGCTCACATCTACTATTGACTGGTCCATACAAACTCTTCCCACAATAGAAGTTCTTTTACCTTTTATTAATACTTCACCCTTGTTTGAAAGTAATCTGCTATATCCATCGCCGTATCCAATCGGGATTACAGCAAGCCTTGCTTTTGACTTTGTTATATGGGTTCTACCGTAGCTGATTGTAGAACCTTGTCTCACATCCTTTATAAAAACAACTCTTGTTTTTAATGTCAAAGCTGGTTCGAGCTTGAGGTCCTTGGAAACATAAGGCGATGGATATGATCCATAGAGCATTAAGCCAGGCCGAACCATATCAAATAAACCGTCATGAATATT
>DAOVKY010000018.1 GCA_030631525.1 bacterium | reverse complement strand
TTACCATTGACTTTCGTTATACCACTACCGAATGATCTTTGTTTCCCATTAGGAGACCAGTCTAAGGGATAGCTTGTGTTTTTTGCAATGAGCTTCTTTTCTTTCGTTTCTAGATTTAAAATATAGGTGCTGCCATTCTCTTTATATCTATAAAAGATTATTTTTTTTCTACTCGGATGCCAGATACCATGAGAAGCATTTTTTACTAAAAGATGATTATTTGTGCAATCTACATTTACGAGCCAGAGTTCAAAAACATGCTTACCGTCTACTGACTTATCTATCTGATATAAAATTTGTTTTCCATTCGGCGACCAGCAAGGATTGCTTACGCGACTCCTGCATTTTAAAATCTTTATAACTTTACTACCATCTTTTCTCAATAGATATAACTCACTTATTTTATAAACTATCAATATGTCTCCACTGATCTTGTCAACTGAAATTCCTGAAATGAATTTAGCTTCCAGATAATCATCTCCAAATATTGTTTTATCTTCTTTACTTATCCATGCAGCTCTCCATCCGGATTTATATTTTGCAGAAGCCGAATACCATTCTTTTATTCTAAATTTCCTTATTATTTCTTCTTTCTCTGTTTCTATATCCATTTTACATATGCAAAAGTCTCTTCCCGTTATCATATCTGTGCTCTTTGTTATCTCTGCCAGCCAGTCATAACGTAACTTGGAATACGTAATCTTTTTTATGTAAATAATATGTTTGCTGTCAGGTGCCCAGCACGGACTGTAATAGTCTGTTCTCTCTTGATGCCTGGGCTTTTTGGCTGCAAATGTATTTTGCTGGCCTGGGATTAATACTACTAAGGCTAATAAAATTACTAATCTGAATTTGTGTCTCTCCATATTCTTATTGCTGCTCCGGATCAAATTCACTGTCTGGAATGCCTGTGTTTATTTCTATACTACTGTATGTTAGGGTTGTTATAAAATCCAACGAAGTATCTCCATTATCATCTTCAAGCACAGGTATCTTTATTGTTTCCGATGCCACATATATGCCATCTAATTCTTCGCAGGAAGTTATCTCTGTTATCTGCTTTAAATTATTACCCTTGTATAATTCTGTTTTTTGAAGTAATGAATGACTGCTGTCTATGTATAAATATATCTTGTTGTAGTGCGAACTTTCCTCTTTTGGTGTTGCCTCTATTAAATATAACCCTTTATCATTGCTGATCGTTACAACATCGTTTGCATTTATGAAACTATCAAGATTATCAATCGGATTCGCATTTGCCAGATCCTGTTTGGTTATCCCTTTGCCTTCCAGAATATCCACAGTCTGTCTTATGTTTTTTGACGGGTTTATGTAATGTAACGCTGTATCCGCGAGGATGGAAATATTGTCTACTTCATCCCTTGCTGAAGAAGTATAATACTTTGTCTTTTTCTTGTCCGGGTATTTATACCAGTAATCTGCATAAACACCTTTTCCATAAGGCTGTGATTTATATGTAGACTTGCCTTCCAGTGTTGCTTTCATATCCTGAATCTTATCATGGTTTATCTTAACAAGTTCCAATGCTTCTTCCGCAGTCAATACCTTTATCTCAAAACCAAATTCCTTTGCTGCCAAATTTCCTGCATTATCTTTTACCTCTATACTTACTGTTACTCCACCTTCTGTAATCCCTGCCTCAGGAGTGTATGAAATACCTTCTTCTGTAATTGTGCTGCTTGCTGTTACGTCTACTGCGTTTACTAACATCTTTACTGTGGTTTTGTCTATGCCTGATTTATCATCAGAATATTTTGCTGAGATTGTTGGGGTTGTGTAATAGATCGTAGATGCATCTTTTGGAGATAAATCAGTTATGTTTGGAGGTGTTGTATCTGTTTCTACTCTGAATGTTGATGCTGCGCTTGCTTCATTTCCTGCTCTGTCTTTTACTTCTATCAAGATTGCATGTGTTCCGTCTTCAAGCGCTGTGGCTGGTGTGTAACTTAACTCTCCTGTTATTTCATCATAAGCTGCAGTTACCTCTGCATCATCAAGCTTTAATACGATAGTCTCTTTATCTATTCTGCTTGTAACATCCGACAATACTGCCGAGATCTCCGGCTGATTGTTGTTAATTAAAGCATCGTTTGCCGGTGAGATGTCTGAAATTACAGGCGGTGTATTGTCTAAAATAAATATTATCCCCTTAGACCCTGATTTGTAGCCTTTTCTCATGTGTGACCTGTATGCAATTACTTTGAGTTTACGTTCTCCATCTTGTTGCCCTGCAAGCTCTATTTTGAACGTATGATCCCCTGCACTGTGCCACCAGTGCCATGTTCTGTAACTGGCAGCCAAACTATCATCTAAATATAAATCTATTATTCCTACTCTGCCTTCCCATGTTACTGATACGTCTAAGTTCGTTTCTTTAACGTATGAATTATTCTCTGGCGAAGTTATATTGACCAATATCAGCGGGCTTTTTGGTTTACTATATGCAGGAATTACACTGGTTAAGATCATTGAAAATACGAGTAAGAACACGGAAAGTTTTTTCATGACAGTTTATCTCCTTTTGATATTTTTTACGGTCCCTGTAAATATATATTCCCTGCATCTGTTGAATTTTTTGCAGAGTATTCAATCTCAGCATTAATGTCCTGAATACAACTGTCGTAGGCGCCATCGGACTCATCGCCAATTATAGTTATTTTCTCTGAATTATTAAAAGTATTTTTTTTATCAGGGCCTTTGCTGAACAGAACCCATGCAACAGCTGTGTCAGACATACCACTATAGTCATCCTCATTGGAAAAATACATATATGGGATTGCATTATTAAACGGGTCCATGGGAATACTGGACATGTATGCTTTAGTATCAACCTTTAATTTATAAAGTGCTCCGCATTCTTCGTCTGCAACTTCGCCATTATAATTAAAAACACTATCATTTGTCGGATAGGTTGAGTAATCTGAATAGTACTGCTCTATAGAAACTCTGATATTCAGCATTTCAGCCTTGGCTTTTGCAACCCTTGCCCTTATCCGCGCTTTTGATAAAGCCGGAAGCAGCATGCCTGCAAGCAGAGCAATTATTGCAATTACAGCAAGCATCTCAACAAGTGTAAAACCTGTTCTTTTACTAAAAAACTTTTTCATATCAATTCCCTCCCATTAATTATATTTAAATATACCAAATAGTTAGGTTGAATTTCAAGGCAAATCAATTTTCATGCGCTGAATAAGCTTAGTATTCATACTCACTTAAAAATCTTTCTGCATAAAGAGGAGAGTTCAAAACTAATTCAACATCATCCTCTTTAAATAGGAACGGCTTAACTTGATTTGCCAGAAAGTTCAGGTCTTTTTTTGATAACATCTTCAAGTGTGTTAATATAAGTTCTCTGACGTCTCCTCTTATGTCATTGGCTGCAAGCACATCTTTATTAAAAGGGAATCCTTTCTTCAGCATAAATAATGTATCGTAAATATCCCTTCCTCTTCTTCTATTAAAAAGAGCGCAAAGCTTTTCAGAGAACGTGTTTCCTTTGCAAAGCAAAACAGAAGAGAAGTTATGGCCGTATAAGCTCAAAACACCAGATTCTGATTGTAATTTCCACGAGGGCTTGTAAACCTCAATCTTGAGCATTAAATCTAAGCCTCTTTTATCAGTGATTTGATATAACCGCATTAAATCTTCAAAATAGAATTCACCAACGTATAGATTATTTCTTTTTTCTGAAGAAATCTCTGAAGAAAACCCCTCTTTAAGCAATCCTTCTTTTGCATGTTTCAAAAGTTCCTTAAACTCTTCGAAATTTAAATTCACTGTATCAAAATCTAAATCCTCTGAGAAACGGGGCATATTGTAAAAATATCTCAAAGCGGTTCCGCCTGTAAAAAACATAAATTTCCCAAGATTATGCCGATATATGCTGTTTAAGATTATTACCTGTAAGTACTCTCTCAAAACGCCTCTTTTTTTGATAATAGGCAATCCATTGCTCTTTGCCTCTTCCAAAAGATATTCCAAACTCAGCATTTTACATACTCCTCGCATTCCATTAATGTCTCAGTTGTTTTTTTATTAAAAAGCTCTGCATAATGAAGAGCTTTTTCCCAGTCTATTTTTTTTAAAATCTTTCCATTAAATCTTTCTTCATCAAAATCAATGGAATAGCCTGAATGTAAATGATAATAGAAGAAATCAACCAACGCCTTCTCTTTGTCAGCAATACGCACCCTGAAACCGTCATACAACATCAGTCTATAGCCTGTAAAAGCGCGTTTTCTGCATGTCCTGTAAAAAAAAGAACCATACTTATTTTTAAATGCACGCGTAGGTTGAGTGGTTACAGAAGTAGTAGCTGCTGTAACATCCGGAATGATACTATAAATAGAAAGCGCTGTCTCTAAAGAAACATAAGATGGCTCATACATTCTATTGGCAACATATAAATCAGGGATTTTTACTTCTGAACCCTGTTCAATAAACTCATACAAATCTCTTCTCAGTCTTACAAAATATCCCTTGGAGAGCCATCTGCTAAGATTATTTTTAATTGTCTTATCCCTTTCATCAGGAAATAGATTCTTAATATCCCCTAACGTAAAAAGATGCATTTTATTATTTCGCAATGTGAAACTTAGCGCAAAATAATTCATTTCACTTAATCCTTATTTTTAGGGACTTACTGAAATGATTATGCCTTAGTTTTTTATGGCTGTCAAGAAATTTTTGGAGAACATCCCCCTAGTTTCGCCTCAAACGAAACTGTCCCCCTTTGAAGGGGGATTTAGGAGGATGTCAAAATGATCATATCCAAACTTAGTAAGTTTTGTTAGTCTATTGTCTTCTTTGAGATAAACACCACTGTCTTTTGTAATCTCCCCTACGCAATATCCGTACGCTTCTTTGCTTCTTTCTTTTGAAACAGTATAAACAAGTTCAAAATCCTCTCCTCCATATAGAGCAAAATCCAAGGCGTTTTCCCCGCAAGCTTGAGCAGCCGTATGAGTTTGCTTATCTATTGGAACTTTATCTGTATGTATGATTGCTCCGCATTTGCTCTGCTCTGAGATATTTCTAAGTTCGGAAGCAAGCCCGTCGCTTATATCCTCCATTGCATTAGCATAGCCTGCAATCTTCCATGAAACGTCAAGCCTTGAGCGGGGATTAGTATGGCGTTTTTTTATTTTCTCAAAACCCTCTATTTTCTTCCTAAAGAGATGCAAGCCTGCTGTTGATGCGCCGAGAAGTCCTGTTACAAATATAAGGTCGCTAGGCTTTGCATCTTTTCTCATACAAAGATGTTTTTTATCTGTTTCACCTATTAAAGTTATAGTGATAATATTCGCATCTCCATGTGTAGTATCTCCTCCGATTATATCAACATTGTACTTTTTGCACCTCTTTCTCATGCCCTTGTATATTCCCTCAACCATATGCATTGTTGAATCAGATTTTAATACAAGAGAAACCAATACATATAGAGGCACACCTCCCATTGCGGCAATATCGGACAAATTGCTTTCAATGGCTTTTATGCCAACCTGCTCAGGAGTAAAATAGGAAAAAGAAAAATGGTCATGTTCAACAATAGTGTCTGTTGTTAATAAAAGAAACTTGTTTCCGTATTTTATTACAGCAGCATCATCTCCTATTCCGCAGATTACTTCCTTTCTTATGGGACGGGCAGCGATACGTTTTATTAACTCAAACTCTCCGCTAAGCTTTGTCATTGCCAGTCCTTCATTACACAAAACTCTCCGCACATTGTGCATTCTTCATCTTTGTCTATTCTGCTGTATTTTCTATACTTCCTTGCCTTTTCAGGATCTATTGAAAGAGCTATCATACCTTCCCAATCCAGTTTCTTCCTGCTTACAGACATTTTTCTATCCCAGTCCAAAGCTTTTTTATGTCCTCTTGCTACATCTGCTGCATGCGCAGCTATCTTTGCGGCAATCACTCCTTCTTTCACATCTGCTTCTGTCGGCAGGCTCAAATGTTCTGCGGGAGTAACATAGCACAGAAAAGATGCTCCATAATATGCGGCAAGGGTTCCTCCTATTGCGCATGTTATATGGTCGTATCCCGGCGCAATATCCGTTACAAGCGGACCAAGAACATAAAACGGCGCATTCTTGCAGTATTTCTTCTGAAGTTTCATATTCTTCTCAATCTGATCCAGCGGAACGTGTCCAGGCCCTTCTATCATTACCTGAACCCCTTTTTCTCTAGCTCTTTCAGCTAATATGCCGAGATTTTTAAGTTCTTTTATCTGCGCTTTATCTGTTGCGTCTGCAATGCATCCGGGTCTCAGCCCGTCCCCAAGACTCAGTGTCATATCGTATTCTTTTGCTATGTCCAAGACTTCATCATAATACTCAAATAACGGATTTTCCATGCCATGATACTGCATCCATCTCATTATGAAAGTTCCTCCTCTGGACACAACGCCTGTTACCCTGTTTTTCAACAGAGGAATGCAGTCTCTTGTGAATCCGCAGTGAACAGTTACAAAATCAATCCCCTGTTCACCATGTATTCGAATCGTGTTTAATATATCTTCCTTGCTTATCCTGGCAATATACTTTTTTTCTACCATTACCTGATAAACAGGAACAGTCCCTACTGGTACACTTGATTCTTTAATAACTGTCCTGCGAATCTTATTCAGGTCACCTCCTATGCTTAAATCCATGATTGCATCAGCCCCAGACTTAATCGCAACATGTAATTTCCTTAACTCCTTTTTGATATCTGCATCCTTTGGCGAGGTACCTATATTTGCATTTACTTTTATGGTTAAACCGGACCCAATACCTATTGGAGAGAATTTGTGTCTTTTGCTTCTAGGAATAACTATTTCTCCTGCAGCAATTCTTTGAACTAACCTATTTGCGTCTATTCCTTCTTTTTTAGCTACTATTTTTATATCTTTTGTAATGATATGCTTCTTTGCCGCCTCAAGTAATGTCATTTATTTTTCCTCTCAGTATCATGGCAGACACAAGGTCTGCCACTACATTTACTATTTTTTATCTATCTCCTTTATCCATGCAAGTAGCCTACGCTTTAATTCTTCTTTTGAAGGCAGGTATAGACGGTATTCTTTGGCATGGATGTTGGCATTTTTTGGGAGCGTAATTTTAACTAAAGCTTCGCGATTTTTTTGACAAAGAACAATGCCAATGGTTGAACTTTCTTTTTCTGTCTTCACATACCTGTCAAAATAATTTACATACATTTGCAATCTGGCCTAAATCTTGATGTGTTAATTTGCCGATTTTAAGGTCTATTAAAACATAACATCTGAGCAGGCGGTTATAAAAAACTAAATCCACGAAAAAATGATCCTCATCAAAAGTAAATCGCTTTTGGCGCGCCTCAAAAAGAAATCCCTTGCCGAGTTCCAAAAGAAAATGTTCAAGTTTATCAATAATGGCAGACTCTAAATCTGATTCTGAGTATTTTGCCTTTTCATCAAGCCCAAGAAATTCCAAAACATAGGGTTCTTTCAATAAATCTTCCTGCTTGGAAATAACTTGCCCTTCTTTTGCCAGTTTTTTAACCCCTTTCTTGTCACGGCTAAGCGCCAGCCGCTCATATAATCCAGAGTTAAACTGGCGGATGAGTTCAGGCAATGTCCAATTATTATCTGATGCTTCTATTTCATAAAAACTTCGCGCGTCTTCATCTTTTACCCCGATAAGAAAAACATACTGCGACCAGCTTAAACTAAAGAGTGATTTGGCGGATTTGCCAGATGCCATCTGGCATTTCTCTGGCAGTCGATTACGATAAATCATATAAAAATTACGCATATTTTGAAGATTAGACCGGGAAAAACCTTTTTCAAATTCTTTTGTAAGGCGGCTTGATAAGTCTTTTAAGAGAGCTTTTCCATATTCCGCCCTATTCTTACCCTGCTGTTCGTGCTCTACAATTCTGCGCCCAATTTCAAAATTAGTAATAACCTGAGCAATATTTATATTGCTAATTACAGCATTCCGAGCCGCTGTAATCAATCCGCAGATTTCTTTAATTAAACCGACGAAAGAAGAAGGTTGTATATTCCCCTTTTTCATTATTTCTTACCCACCTTCTTAATTATCATCTCCGCTGCTTTTTTACCTGAAAGGAGCATGCCTCCAAAAATTGGTCCCATTCTTGGCCCTCCAAATGCCGCATTTGCTGCCATACCAACCACAAACAATCCGGGATATATCTCCTTTGTATTCTTTATTGTGTCCTTTTCTGCTTTGTCTGCATTCATGGGCATTTCTCCCATTATTTTACCTGTCTTTGTTTTCAATTTGGCGCAGGCTTTTTTCTCAAGCACAGTCAATACTTCAAGAGGATGCCCTGTTGCCTCTATGGCGTATTTGCTTTTCACAGTTAAAGGATCAACATGCAGGTTGGCAATCCCTACTGAAGACCAGTTAATGACAAATCCTTTTACAGTATTGTTAATTACCACAGTATCTTCTACAGATATACAGTTGAATATTTTTACACCTGTAGATGTTGCCTTTGCCAGAAGCTTTGACATTGCTTCAACTGAATCAGCCACATAATAATTCTTTTGATATTCTTTATACGAAATATCAAACTCATCAAGCACCCCTAGAGCATTTGCCTGCACAACAATCTGGTTGAACATCATGCCTCCTCCCCACATACCTCCGCCAGGTGAGAGTTTTCTTTCGAATATTGCAACATGCAATCCTTTTCTTGCCATATAATAGGAAGCTACTATGCCTGCAGGTCCTGCGCCTGCGATTGCAACATCAAGACTCAGGCAACTTATAAGCTTCTTATTATATGTTTCCAGTATAGCTTTTGAGATTATTGTTTCATCCAGCACTTTTTCGCCCTCCATGTTATCTTTTAGTAAATAAAAAAATCTGCTCCGTTCAGGAACAGATTAAAACTAATTCTAATTTATTTTCCGTTCCCTACGCGGGTATTATCCCAACAGGTTCAAGGGGTCTTCCGAATGTCTTCGGAACTCTCAGCTTTAAGCTCCCCCAGATTTTTTTATTATAACTCTTTTATTGCTGAATT
>DAOVKY010000049.1 GCA_030631525.1 bacterium | reverse complement strand
ATCAGAACCAATAGATAAAATCGCCTGGTCAGACACAACAGCTGCTGCAGACCCCCCACTGGAGCCTCCGGGAATAGCATTTGTATTCCAGGGATTTCTAGTAACTTTAAAATAGGAAGTTTCTGTAGATGAGCCCATAGCAAATTCATCCATATTTGTCTTGCCAAGAAATACCAATCCGCACTTTTTTAATTTGTTTATTACTGTCCCATTGTATGGAGGAATGAAACTGCTGAGCATTTTAGACCCGCATGTACACAAAACGTCTTTAACGCACATATTATCTTTTATTGCAATCGGAATCCCTGTTAGAGGGGTAACGTCCCTTTTCTCCTTTCTCCTTTTATCAGCTTCCTTTGCCTGTCCAATGGCTATATCCTTTGTTAAGGTAATATACGCTCCAATCTGTTTATCTGTTTTTTCTATATGCTCATATAATGCTTTCGTAAGTTCCTCAGAACTCACATCTTTATTTATAAGCAATTTTGCTAGTTCATGAGCTGAGAGTGTATGTAATTTCATCATTTTTTTATCCAATGCCTTATAAACCCTTTTGCACACATAACAATCCCTACTAAAAATAATACAACACAAATCACCTGAGATATTGTTAATCCAAGCAGGATCTGTGGATTGTCTGCCCGCAGGAATTCTATAAGAAATCTTGATACAGAATATAGAATAAAATAGAGATATAATATTTGCCCATCAAACTTCTTCCAATTTCCAAACAATAAGAGTATTGCAAATATTAAAAAATTTGTATAAACAGAATATAACTGTGTTGGATGAATATGAATAGCAGGATAGATATCTCCTGCTATGCTTCCTTTTGGAAATATCATTCCCCATGGAAGATTTGTCGGCTTTCCAAAACAGCACCCATTAAGAAAACATCCAATTCTCCCTATTGCCTGACCTAATGCAAGATATGGAATTATATGGTCACAGGTTTTCAGAACAGGCATTTTATTCCTTTTTAAAACCACCCAACCACAAACAAATGCTGCAATAAATCCACCGTAAAAAACCAGTCCTCCTTTCCAGATCATTACTATCTCAAGGGGATTTGCTCTGTAATATTCTATTTCTGTAAGAACGTATAATAATCTGGCTCCAACTATGCCTGAAATTAAAAGAGCCAGTCCAAGGTCTGCGATATTTTCAATGCTAATACCTGCTTTTTGCGCTGAGCGACTTATGAGATACATTGAGCTGAGAAAGGCAACAGCTATCATTACCCCATACGAATAAATAACTACTGGCCCGATTTTAAACAGTATTGGATGCATAAATCATCTCTTGCTTCTTAATATATTCAACACAAATATTCCAGCCCCTACACATATTGCAGAATCTCCAATATTAAATACAGGCCAGATATGAAAGTCTAAAAAGTCAATAACCTCCCCTATTCTTATTCTATCCAGCATATTACTAAATGCGCCGCCTAAAATTAATCCATATGCAATTCTTATCCAAATCTTCGCCTTTTTTGATATGGCGTCTTTATTAAATGAAATAAATACTAATGTCATACATACAAGTACTGCTATGGATATTAAGACAAAAGGAAAGTTGGAATTTGAAAATAAGCCAAACGCAATTCCTTTATTTGTAACAAAGGAAATACTGAATATGTTTTTAATAATAGGTATTTCCTGCCCTAAGCAAAGATGCTTTAGTACATAGAACTTTATAATCTGATCTATAAGAAATATAGATAGAGCAGAAAAAAAGATTATCATTAAACCTTCTTATTGTTTTTACTTTCTTCCTGAGATCTGCATTTTATACAATATGTTGCATATGATACAGCTTTAAGACGTTCCTGCGAAATTTTCTCTTTGCACAACTCACATACACCATAGGTCTTATCCTCTATTCTCTTAAGAGCTCCATCGATCTTAATGAGCATAGCTTCTTCATTAGACATTAAACCTAGGGAGACCTGTCTCTCTATAGTATCAGTCCCTCCGTCTGCCATATGATCAGCATATCCTGAAAGCTCACCAGTAGCATCCCTCTGCGACTTGCCCAGTTCCTCGTTACGTATGTGATTAACATCTGCAAGCAACTTTTCTCTTTCTTTTATTAGTTTCTTCTTAAATCTTCCTAACATACGCTGTTGCATTTTGTGTCTCCTTAAATTAATTTTACCATGTCATTGCGGGCCGAAAGTGAAGCAATCTCACTCGTGAGGTTAACTTCTCTCTTTTAATAAATTTTCTTCCTTATTTTTCCTGAGAGTATTTCGTGGCAATTTATTATTTTTTTATTTTGCATAAAAAGATTGTCAGTCTATTATATATTGATATTTTTCTATAAAATCAGTTTCTTCAATGTTTTTATTCATCCTTTTGAAAGTAGTGTGAGCTTCAGTCCCGAATTCATAAAAGCTGCGGTCTCGCACTGCAGTAGTAAGAGATGATCGCAATCCTTTAAGTTTCATTTTTACATAACTATCATAGACTACTTCAGATATAGTCGTAAAATATTGTTCAAGTGAGTCCTCTGGGATAGTTAAAATTAATTCATGTGCGTTTGTCTCTTTAAACAACTTGCGTATCCTGAATACTATCACAGGCATTATATGCTCAATATTATAATTCACTATACCCTTGACGATTTTTTCAATCTTTTCTTCACTTCCCTTTGCTTCATAAATTTCCTTGCTAATAATCATATCTTCTAATTCACCAGCAAATGCCTGCTTTTTATATTCTCTAATCAATTCACGTTTATGGTTTACTAAACTTGGAATAACATACGTCTCTTTTATTTCATATAATAATGGGATCAACTTTGCTATTACTTTTGCAGTGGTTATAGCTTTTTCATTATTTTTATCAATTTTAGAGATCAACTTAGAGAAAGTTGTATAAATCGGAGTTCGCTGATTGGTAAGATTATATATATCCTTGTCCTTTTTAAGAATACCTATCGGAATTATAAGTCTTAACAAAGCTAATATATGAATTTTGCCAATAGATTTTTCTACAATCTCTCCATACCTATATTCAATCCTGACATGTTCGCCATATTTACTATTGAAGTCGCTGAATACATAGTCTTGAAGTTCTTTCTTATATTTATTTCCAAATATGTCATCTGGTTTTACTTTCTGGGTGTCATTGTTTGCTTCGGCAATTAGAGTTCCTGCTGAGTAAGCATCTAAATCAGCTTCTAAATCTTCTATCATAGTATTAATTATATTAATTTGAACTCTTATGCGTGAATCTAAAAATTGGTGTATATCAAGATTGTTGAAGATGTCCTTATATTTATTGCTTTTTATGATGTAATTTGCAACCTCTGATACTTTGCTGAATTTTACATATTTTAAAACACTCTTGACTATTTCTGAGTCTTTGAAAGTTTTTTTTATAAAACCATTGTATTCACTTGTCTTTATTAGGGTTATCTCATTATCTCCAAAGAATAGCTTCATAAGAGTGAGTATTAAAATGATAAATCGGGTTTGATTACCATTTGTAAGGCAACATTCTTCATACTTTATAGTCAAAGAATTTATTTCAGTTCTGGAATAGGTTGTTAAGCACAGAATTATTCCAGAGTGTAAAAATCTAAACCTATTCGTGCTATCTGTTAGAAGACTATGTAATATTTGTCGATTTGTGTTTTTTTGTCCTTTTATCCCATTATATTCTCTAGGATTACTACCTGCTTCTGTCTCTCTATATTCTAGAAACAAAATTTCTTTGAAAGGAACCTCGCCCATTATAGTTTTAGCATCTAAAGATTTATAAAAGGCTTCAGAAAAGGATATTGTTTTACTTTCGGCTATTTCTATTATTTCTTTTACTATTTCACACACGCTAACTCCCCCTTCATTGTTGCGGACATAAGAATAAAGTTATGGATTAGACTTTCAAAATGTTTACCGTTTTCCTTCATTAAAAACCTACCTGGTTTCATAAATAAAGAATAATGGTAAGTTCTTTCATATTCTTGTTGAAGTTTTTTCTTTGCAAATTCTGAGTAATGCGCAAGATAATTTCTTAGTTTGTAAGCCATTTGATTCTTTCTAATTTGTTCGTTAGCCAACTTATCAAACAAATTGTAATTGTTCGCTATAAAGCGCCTGAAAAAACCCTTTGATTTTTCTATATCTTGAAAACTCCTATACGAATCTGAGAATAATATTGCCTTGATAAGCTGACAATTTAGCTTTTGGCTATACGGTAATTCTAAATATTCTCTTAATTTACTCTGCTTCAGTTCAATTAAAAAAATTACTTCTTCCTCAACAAACCTTTCCCAATAAGCACAGGCTCTCAACAATAATCCTTCAATAATAATTGTTTTTTCTTTAACATTAAAAAAGGTTGAACTTCTTTCCATTAACCTTAATCCATATTTGATAATCTCTTCGATATTTTTTTCAAAAAGATTGTGCTTTTTTAAAATCGATCTTTTATTCACCTGGTTCTTTCACTCACGATTAGTAAAAGCATTGAGAGTTTTTTCATAATAAATCCTTTGTTTTAAGTAATTTTATTTGCGAGATATCTTCAAAGTGTTTATCCTGACTCCAAAGCGGATTATTAGTAGCCAAAGTTAGCGCTAGAATTTCTACATCTTTTTTATCTCTTCTCGCAATCAAAGTTTCAGCTTTTTTTATCTTGCTTTTGTAGAATTCCTTACGATATATCGAAATTGGTAGTAGCGCCAATGCAATCTCAATATGATGTATTGGCATTTCCAGTTTCTGAGCAATAACCGGAATATATTTTTTGACTTCCTTCATTGTAAACTCTGAAGTAATAAATCCAAATCTTCTATCAAAAAAGATTTCTCTGCTTGTTCCACCAATTAAAGCAGATATTATAGGGTTTGCATCAGCTACAACTGTAATTTGCATCTCTAAATCTCTCAAAATTCTCAAGGATTTTATCTGTTGTTATGCCTTTGCTCTCTGCCTTTAACCTGACTTGATCTGTTAAAGAAAAGAAGATTCTCTTTTTCAACTGCAATATCTTTTCAGAAACAGCCTCTCTAACAAATTCTTCTTCATTTCTGAATCCAAACTGCATACCAATTTTATGTATTTCCTTTATTGTTCTAGCAGGTAAAACTACACTTGTCTGCATAATCTATCCCTCCATTTCAGTGATATTTATTATACCCTTCATTACCTCTGTACACCTAGTACATAATTCTGGATGCTGCGCGTCTTTTCCAACTGACTCCTTCCAGTTCCAGCATCTAACACATTTTTCTCCGGAAGCGCGCTTCACAACTATTTTAAATTCTTCCTTAGAATCCACAGGAAATTGTATGATATTAACTTTTGACACAATAAAAATCAAGGTCAAAGTTTCCTCAAAACTCTCCAAAAATTCTGCTGTCTCTTTTGCGCAATGTATTGTCACTTTCGCTTCAAGAGAGTTGCCAATAAGTTTCTTCTCCCGCGCTTCTTCAATTATCTTAAGAACCTTCTCACGAATACTCAACATTTCCTGCCACTTCTGATGTAAAGAATTATCTATTTTACCTGCGCTTGGGAACTCTGTCAGGAACACACTATCCTTTGAGATATTATCTCTTTTCCCTGGAATATGTTTCCATATCTCTTCAGATGTAAAGGCTAAAACAGGACACATTAATCTTGCTATATTCTCAATAATCTCATAAAGCACTGTTTGCGAACTCCGCCTTTGCAAAGAGTCTTTTTTAGCAGTATATAATCTATCCTTTAACACATCCAGATAGAAAGAGCTTAACTCATTTGTGCAAAAATTGCTTAACAAGATATATACTTTATTGAACGCAAACTTTTCATACGCATCTCCAACATTCTTTATAAGCTCCTGCAGTTTGGAATACATCCATTTATCTATTTCCGTTAGCTTATTGTGAGCAATTCCATCATTATCCGGATTAAAGTCAGATATATTCCCGAGAATAAAGCGAACAGTATTTCTTATTCTTCTATATGCATCAACTATCTGTCTTAGAATATCATCGGAAATTCTGATATCATCCTTATAATCTGAAGAACATACCCAGAGTCTTAGTATATCAGCTCCATATTTTGCTGTTACATCCTGTGGATCAATCACATTGCCAATGGACTTGGACATCTTTTTGCCTTCACCATCTACTACAAAGCCATGAGTTAATACACTCCTGTAACATGATTTATTATTCAATCCCATTGATGCAAGCAACGAAGTTTGAAACCACCCTCTATGCTGATCGCTTCCTT
>DAOVKY010000059.1 GCA_030631525.1 bacterium | reverse complement strand
AGGCAAGTTTTTAGAGAAGTAGCAGTAATGCCTCCGCTTTGTAACCTTCGTAGCCCCAAGGGGAATCGAACCCCTGTTCCATGGCTGAGAACCATGTGTCCTGGTCCACTAGACGATGGGGCCTAGGGTTGCCCCGCAAGGACTCGAACCTCGACCAGATGATCCAGAATCATCCGTCCTACCATTAGACGACGGGGCAAAACACTGGGCCAATTATAAAAAAACATTATAAAAAGTCAAGATTTAATCCCTATACCCCTCTTGCTAAGGTATATACAAGAATTTCTCTTGCTCCAGCCTGCAATAAGACTCTGGAGCATTCATTAACAGTTGCACCTGTTGTCATAACATCATCAACAAGTAAAATTCTTTTTCCATTTAGCTTTTGCGAATTCCTTACTGAAAACGCCCCTTTAATATTCTTGGTGCGTTCTTTCAGAGAAAGGCCCGTTTGTGAAGGGGTTGCTCTTGTTCTCTTTAAACTAGTTTTTGACAACGGTATATTGAACCTCTTACTAATCTTCTTCCCTATTAGTTCAGCCTGATTAAATCCTCTGGAATATTCTCGTATCCAATGGAGTGGTACAGGAACAATTAAATCGCAGCTAAGGAAATCAAGACTACTTGGCAATAAAAACACCTCAAACAACGTGTTTAAAAGATACGTCTTTTTCTTATATTTTAAAAGATGTATACACTTCCTTACTGAGCCATCATATATTCCACTAGCGCGTGCTTTTGAGAAACAAAACTGTTTCTCTCTGCATATTCCACAAATACCATTTATAAAAGGCCTACCACATTTATTGCAAACCTTTCCATTGATAAGTGTTAGTTTTTGCTTACATGCGTCACAAAGATATGTATTAGTCTGATACGAAAGCTGTTTTTTACATATCAGGCAATAAACTGGGAAAATAAGGTTAATAATAAATTTAACTGGTTTTTGCAATCGTTCTATAGAGAACTCCATTTTATCCTTAAACAGAAAAGCCCACTGTCCTGATGACAGCAGGCTTTTTGCTATTTCGTAAGAAACAACCTATTATATTGCGTCTAATTTTTCAACACGAAGTTTCTTTACCATGGGTTTATTAATTTTATCAGGCATCCAATCAGGTGCATTAGCAGGTTTAGCAACTTTTTGTACTGAACCTTTAAATATATGCAATCTCCATTTGCCGTCTTTCTTCTGCCCATGTTCTCTGAGCTTGATCAGACCATCGCTATCTTTCAATCCTCTGGAAGCAGCCTTTAGAGCAGCCTGTCTTGCTCCTTTGCCCTTAAATACATTGTCTTCCTTTCTGCCTATTCTTAATGAATAGAGCTTTGCTTCTGCTTTCTTTGCCATTGTATCACCTCCTTGTTTTTGCCATTTTTTATATTAAATCAAAAGTTTCTACAAAATGCAAATAAAAAAATCGCTATTCACCGGCAATATTAAAGCCATAGCATATGCATTCAGCTCATAACCCAGCGCATGCTATCGTTTTATACATCTACATATATGCTAAATTTATATTTCATTGGGTAATACTTTAGAGCGACGCCACACGCTACATAGACCAATAGCACCTGTAATTCCCAAAATAGCACCAATAGCGATGCTCAAACACCTCATGAAATTCGATGCTAGAATACCAAATGGGAATCCTCTGGACCAAAACCATCTATTCATGTTAGGGGGAACAAAATAACCCCATATTGTGAGTACAATTCCGATAGACAGAATCGCTGTAAAGACGACAGGATGAGGTTTTTTAAAGCCAGCGGCAATCTGCCCTCCCAAATTTCCAACCACAGCGCTGAAACAGACCATGCTGATACCACATAACCAGTATTCTAGTTCGTCAAAGCCCAAGAATGATGAGAACATTTTGTTTGGTTTGTAAAGGAGCAGAACCACTGCTTCAGCAAGAAGAATGCCAATTAATAATCCCATAACACACTGGCGTCTAGGTACCAAAACACTTATGGATAATGTTATGAGGAAACATACTAAAAACCATGCTCCAGTAGTAATAGGTGTACCTAAACTACGAATAAGATATGAAATTTGGCCAACGAAGTACAATATTCCTCGTTTCCAAGTTTCCCATCTTCTGTAGTCCAAACCATTATAAGAGATATGAAGCATGGAATTTATCTTTTTATGTTGAGGCTCAAATATTGCCTGCGCTTCACCTACAGCCATATACCATGCCTGCTTACGTATCCGTTTAGTAGAATAAAGACCTGAAACAAGTTTAAGACGAACTGCAGCTTCAGCCAGTTGGTTTAGATCTGCTTCGGATGTCTCTGATTTCTTCCAACAAATCATCAAAAAATCGCGCGCTAAACCGAGAGCCATATTTAAAACGATCGCTATCCAAAGCAAATCCCTTGTGAATGTATTGCTGTAAAATGGTAATTACCCACTGGCGAAACTGGGTGCCTCTTTCGGAATTTACTCTATAACCGACTGCAATAATTGCTTCGAGCGAATAAAACTTGGTTTTATACTTTTTGCCATCCGCAGCAGTTGTCAAGAAATCCTTTACAACTGAATCTGCCTGCAATTCGCCTTCTTCAAAAATATTTTTTAAATGAAGACTGATATTCTGCTTTGTTGTATCAAAAAGTTCTGCTATTTTTCTTTGTGTAAGCCAGATATTTTCCTCCTCGTAAAGAACCTCAATATTTACCGATCCGTCAGGAGATTGATAAAATGCTATTTGATTGTCTGGTAATTTCTTATTTTTCATAATAATAATAAATTTTTGCCAAAAAGTCTTGCATAGTCGGGGCGAGTGGATTCGAACCACCGACCTCCACGTCCCGAACGTGGCGCGCTGCCAAACTGCGCTACGCCCCGCTAACCCATCCCCTCACCCCTTCCCTTGACGAGGAAGGGGACATTTTCCCCTCTCTGTCAAGAGAGGGTCAGGGTGAGTTAATTACAAACTTAAGTATCAAAAATCCTGCTATTAAAAGAATAGTAAACAAAATTGTTAAAAGATTAAAATATTTATTTATGAATTTTTTAACAGGTTCTCCAAAAATCTTTATCAATCCGCCTACAATAAAAAATCTTAACCCTCTTCCTAATACTGATGATATAATGAAAACAATAAAACTAATTTTACAAACGCCTGCAGCAATTGTAAAAACCTTATATGGAATAGGTGTGAAACCTGAGACAAATACCGCCAAAAAGGCATTATCATTATACAAGCTTTTCACATGATTAAAAGATTCAGGGGTAAATCCAGGAATATATGTAAAAAAGAAATTGCTTGTATATTCCCATACCTTCATACCTATAAAATATCCGCATATTCCGCCTAATACAGAACCGATTGTTGTTATGGCGCTATACAGCAAGGCTCTTGCCGGCTTTGATACACAAAGAGCTATTAACAAAACATCCGGAGGAATAGGAAAACAAGAAGACTCTGCAAAAGCTAATGTAAATAACGCTGGAATTGAATACCTTGAATTAGCCCATCTCAATACCCAGTTATATAATCTTCTAATAATATTTCTTCTCCTTATTCCATCCATGTTTACCTATCAATGGGACAAACATACATCCACAGATATTTTTGGTTTTTATTTTTCCATTGATTTTTGAGACAACAACAAGTTCTTGAGAAAAGGAGTTGCCTACAGGAAGAACTATTCTACCACCCTCTGATAATTGATCTATAAGAACTTGCGAAATTTTAGGAGCTCCAGCTGTTACCATTATTCCATCATATGGAGCATTCTCAGGCCAACCAAGAGTTCCATCTCCTACATTAAATTTTATATTCTCATATCCTAAATGTTTAAGCGTTCTTTGCGCTCTTACGGATAATGTTATAATTCTCTCTATTGTATAAACAGAAAAACCTAATTCTGCCAGTATCGCTGTCTGATATCCTGAACCTGTTCCCATTTCCAAAATTTTTTCTCCACCCCTTAGCTCTAAACATTCGCTCATCAAAGCAACCATATACGGCTGGGATATAGTTTGAGATTCTCCTATAGAAAGCGGCTGGTCAGTATATGCAACTGAGGTGACTTCTGGAGGAACAAAGAGGTGTCTGGGCACCTTGCTCATAGCATCAAGAACACGCTTATCTTTGATTCCCCTACGCACCAGCTGACTGTCTACCATATTAAGCCGTTCGTCAGTATAATCTTTCATTTTAACCACTCTTGCAAACCTGATGATATTTTTAACGCCATTATCTCACTAAGTATATTCTCTATTATTGGACTTAAGTCTACCTCAGGCTCTTTTAACGTTCCCTTTATATTGAAGCTCAGATCAATATTACCCTTTTTCACTTTTACATAATTAATAATATCTCTATAAGTAAGTCCAATAAAAACCTTCCTACCTAAATCCTGCTCTTTTTTTATACTTAAGAATAGGTTTTTTGTTAATATATGCTGAGAAAAGTCAAGCCTGCCTTTTCTACATGTGCCAATTAATGAAATGTCTACTGTCCCCTCTTTAACATAAAGAGGAGCATCAGCATAGTGCTCAATATGTGCTATGTCTATATTAGAACATTTTGCTTCCAGAGAGAAATCTCCTTTTGAACTTCTGAGATCAACATTTCCTCTTAAATCTGCTTTAATATGTTTCTTGTGGCTGAAATCAATATTTGCGAAAAATTTTGTCGGCTGGCTGGAAAGATAAAAAATGTTCTTTACTGCCGAAACCATATTAATATTGATAAACACGTTATTAACATTAAACTTTCTGCCGCCAATATATTTATCAATGGATATATTATTAAATCTGACTTCTCCTCTTACTATATTTACACGCAGTTTCTCCATTTTTATCTCACAGTTAAATTTATCTTTGCATACATTTTTAACTTTGGAGTGTATCAGATTAGATATTGTCGTATTCAGCATTAGTATGCCTATAAACAGCATAACTATAGCCGCAGCAAGAAGTAAAACCCATGGTCGGATAAACTTGTTTTTTCTCATCTTAAAAATATACTGGATAGTATAAGCCTTATGAATTTCAGAGTATCTTTTATCGGTCTTATTTTGCTTTGGGCGTTTGGCAGATATACTGTTTTTATTGGAATCTCTTTTATTCTAAATCCTTTTCTGCCCGCTTTTATCAATACTTCAGATTCTGTTTCAAAATTACTTGTTAATAGATTAATATTTCTCAATACCTCTGTTCTAATAAGCCTATAACCGGACTGAGTATCACTAATCCTGCAAGAAAGGAATAGTGAAGTAAAAAAGGATGTTATTCTATTTGTATACAATCGTACAAATGGCATATTTCCAGTGTCGCTCATCCTGTTGCCTACAACTATATCAGCGCTATTCTTCCTAAACTCCTCTATAAACTTTGGAAGTTCTGTATAATCGTGCTGTCTGTCTGCATCCATAGTTATTAAAGCACTAAAGCCTTTTCTTTCAATATAGGAAAAACCTGTTCTTAGAGCTGCTCCTTTACCTTGATTGCTTACATGCTTTATAACTATAGCTCCGCCATCCATAGCTTTCTGAGAAGTGCTATCTGTTGACCCATCATCCACTACCATGACATCCTTAACTACTTTTTTAATATCCTTTATCAAATTGCAGATATGTTCTTCCTCATT
>DAOVKY010000025.1 GCA_030631525.1 bacterium | reverse complement strand
CTGTCCCTGCATACCTCCTGAA
Organism: bacterium; assembly: GCA_030631525.1. Taxonomy (GTDB): domain Bacteria; phylum JAHJDO01; class JAHJDO01; order JAHJDO01; family JAHJDO01; genus JAHJDO01. The sequence continues at coordinate 8,066 of DAOVKY010000025.1, read as the reverse complement.
GGCTGATGAATAAGGACGCGCGCATTCGGGAGAGACATTCTTTTCCCTTTTGTTCCCGCAGCAAGCAATATTGCAGCAGCGCTTGCCGCCTGCCCCATGCAAATAGTAACGATATCTGATTTCACGTACTGCATAGTGTCATATATTGCCAGTCCTGCAGTAGCGACCCCTCCTGGGCTGTTTATATAAATGGTTATGTCTTTATCCTGAGCTTCAAATTCCAGATACAATATCTGCGCAATTACAACATTAGCTACATTATCATCTATAGGTGTTCCAATAATTATATTTCTGTCTTTTAATAATCTTGAATAAATGTCATACGCGCGTTCGGTTCTGCCTGTCTGCTCTATTACCATTGGAATTAAACTCATAATATTCCCCTCCCTCAGGTTACTTGCCTGTAGCAATTATTAATTTTAAATTGAAATTTTGGCGTTTTCATATATAAAGTCAAGAATTTTTTGTCTTTTCATTTGTCTTTGTATATATTCAATGTAGTTATCCATATTGCCTGTTTTATTAGCGCCTGCCAGATTCTGGAGTTTCTGTTTTGCTTCTTCTGCGCTAACATCCAGTTTCTCTTTTTCAGCAATCTCCTCCAAAACAAGCATTTTCTTTACGTCTTTGGTTGCTTCTTTTGAATATTTCTCTTTCCATTTGTTCTTATCAGTGTCTTTTTCTTCTCTACTGGTACCTATATAGTCTATTTGTTTGTCTACAAGTCCTAACGGGATTGACATCTTGGAATTTTCGCTAACCATGTCTAATAACTGTTCTTTAATGTCTGTTTTTTGTTTGTCTTCAGCAACACTTTTAAGTTTTTCCCGAATATCATCTTTGAACTCATTAAGGGTTTTAAAATTACCCAATTCCTTTGCAAAATCGTCGTTAATCGGTAGAAGCTTTTTCTCTTTTATCTGTTTAATAGCTATTTTATAAATAGTTTTTATGCCTTTTTCTTTTGAAATCGCTTCAACTTCTTTATTATCGTCTATTTTTGCCCCAACAAGTTCTTCTTCTATTTTTTCAGGAAGAATTTTAGAGCCTAATATATATGGAGCATTAGCCTGTTTTTTTGACGGCGTACCGTCAGTGATTATCTCATAATCTATTATTATTTGATCACTGACTTTTGCAGGCCGATTGACCGGAATAAATTCCGCGCCCTGCTCTTGTCTCATTTTCAATACATTATTAATGTCATCATCAGAAACATTAACAGGTTTTTCGGATATCTTTAATCCTTTGTAATTTGCAAGTTTTATCTCTGGTTTTACTTCTAAAGTCATCTCATACGTAAACGGCTTCCCTTCCTCAAATGAGATATTGTCTATTTTGGGCTCAGAAATAGGGATTAAATTATGGTTTTTGAGTATATCTTGATAGGTTTGATTAATAAGTTTTTCCTTAATTTCCTCATTTAGAGCTTTCCCAAAGCGTATCTTTAAAATGGGATACGGGGTTTTGCCTTTTCTGAATCCATGTACTGAAGCTGTCTTCTGAATTGTGCTGTATGCGTTTTTTGTCTCTTTCTCAACTAGTTCAACAGGCACCTCAATCTTTAAAAGACGACCGCAATTCCCAAGATCCTGTATATCCACCTTAACATCGTTACTGCTGCTAGTATCTGCCATTCTTTCATTCCTCCTTAGAGCGGGTGATGAGATTCGAACCCACGACCACTTCGTTGGCAACGAAGAGCTCTACCACTGAGCTACACCCGCATAAAACTCTTCAGTGCGAGAGGCGGGAGTTGAACCCGCATTCCCGTAAAGGAACTAGATCCTAAATCTAGCGCGTATGCCAGTTCCGCCACCCTCGCTCTTATAGTAGGCCGTGAGGGAATCGAACCCACAACCAACGGATTAAGAGTCCGCTGCTCTGCCTAGTTGAGCTAACGACCCTAATAATTTCGCTATTATACAGATTTTTATATCTATGGCAAGGGATTTCGCAGAAATACTTTGGAAATGGTAAGATACATTCTTACCATTTCCAGCCCAGCCAGCATAATGATTTGACAACTGGGCGTAAATATGTTAAATTTTTTGTAAACGTTTACGAACAATAGAAAAAAGTTTATATGGCAAAAACAATTAAGGATGTTGCAAAGGCACTTAATATCTCAATAGCGACTGTTTCCAGAGCAGTTAATAATCGTTATGGTATCAATTCAAAAACTCGCGAGAAGGTATTAAAAGAAGTTAAACGGCTAAAATATCAGCCAAATATTGTGGCCAGGAATCTTATACTGTCCAAAACTAATATCATAGGATTGGTTATTCCCGATATCAAACATTCCTTTTTCCCTGAAATAGCTAACGGAATAGAGAATGTGTTAAACAGAAAAAAATATCAACTTATGCTTTGTCAAAGTGGTGAGTCATTAGAAGATAAGGAATTGGATGTAGTGAAAACACTCGTAGAAAGACGAGTTGACGGATTGATTATTGCCCCCGTAGGGATTAGGAGTTTGAGAGTTTGTAAGTATTTGCAAGATAACGTAATTCCATATGTTATAGTTACTAGACGTCTTAAAAGCTTAAAGAGCAACTATGTTATATGTAATGACCAAAAAGGTTCCAGTCTGGCTGTTGAGTATCTGATAAAATTAGGTCATAGACGTATTGGCTATATTTGCGGAAGGCTGGATATATCTCCAGGAAGGGATCGACTACTTGGCTATCGGAAGGCACTATCTGATTATGGGATTGCATATGACCCGAAATTAGTTAAAGAAGGTGTTTTTTATTTTGAAGATGGTCAGCAGGCAATGAAAGGATTTATACAGTTACCTGAACGCCCTACAGCTGTTTTTGCTGTTAATGATCTTAATGCTATTGGAGCGATGAAATTTGCAGAGGAAGAGGGATTAAAAGTGCCACAAGATATTACTGTTGTTGGTTTTGATGATATTATGTGGAGTTCATTGGTTAAGCCTTCTTTGACAACAATAGCTCAACCAAAGCGTGAATTAGGGGAAATAGCAGCAGAATTGCTTCTTGAAAAGATCTCTTCAAAAGATACACGCAAGGTTGAAGAGATTGTTTTGGAGCCAAAACTAATTGTTAGAGAGTCAAGTGGAAAGCGCTTGTCTTAGATGGACATGAGGAACTGAAATTCGAATATGAGGGAGGAAAGGGAAATGAGCGAAAAAAAATTAAGTACAAAAGTAGCAAAAATTTTTGAAGCAAATGACGGTATCTTCAGGCTATCTCCAACCTGGGTACCAAGAGCATTTCTTATTCCAGGCAGAAGGCTCAAATTGGCCTCTGAGGATATTTATGCTCTTGGTGTTCATAGAGGAGGGATTAGCGAAAGATGGTTTGCATCAACCACCAGAACTGATAATGGGCCAGATACCCCCGATGATGAAGGATTAAGTTATATTGTTGATGGAAAGGAAAAGATAACCTTAAAAGACGCGATTGAATCTGAAGGTAAACTTATTTTAGGTGAAGAGATTATGAAAGAATACAATGGCTGGAATGTATATGCCAAGTTTTTTGATAACATGGAGCCAATACCTCTTCATTTACATATAGAAGAGAAATTTGCCAAGAGAATAGGGCAGGAAGGAAAGCCTGAATCTTATTATTTCCCACCACAGCTTAATTATCTCGGAAATAACTTTCCTTTTACTTTTTTTGGTCTGGAGCCGGGCACAACCAGAGAGGACATCCGTAAGTGCCTTGAAAAATGGGACAGCGGTGATAATGGTATTTTGGATTTTTCAAAGGCTTACAGGTTAAAACCGGGAACTGGTTGGCTACTTCCCGGAGGCATTTTACATGCGCCGGGCAGTTTTGTAACTTTTGAGGTACAGGTGGCAGCAGCTGTATATTCTATGTATCAGTCTATGGTAAATGGAAGACCAGTGTCCAAGGAGTTGCTATTGAAAGATGTTCCTTTGGATAAAAAAGATGATTATGACTATCTATTGGATATGATTAATTGGGACTTAAACCTTAACCCTGAGTTTAAAAAGCATCATTATCTTGAACCTGTTCCCGTTGCAGATACTATTGACGAAGGTTTTGAAGATAAATGGGTGGTTTACGGGAAGATAGATGATGAAGATATGTTCAGCGCCAAGGAACTTACTGTGCTTCCCGGGAAAAGCGCCAATATAAAGGACAAAGGAGCTTATGGCCTGATTGTCGTTCAGGGCTCCGGTAAAATAGGCAAACTACCTGTTGAATCTGCCACAATGATTCGATATGGAGACATGACACGGGACGAACTATTTGTTTCAGCTCCGGCGGCAAAAAAGGGAGTAAATTTTCAGAATACAGGGTGCGAACCATTGGTAACCTTACGATATTTTGGCCCGGGTTCGCAAGATTTAGCGAGATAATAATGAAAGTTATTGAGGTTGATAAATTCTTAACAAGTCTAGTAGATAAAAAGTGGCCTGATGAAGGAGTTCTTTTTGGACAGGCAGAGACAGAGGTAAAAGGCATACTTGTTACATGGATGCCCACACCAGAAGCTTTGTCCTTAGCTATAAAAAGAAAATGCAACCTGATCATTTGTCATGAAGAACTATTGTTTCCATATTTAAAAGATATGCTTCCAGCAGGAGAGCTAAAGACATTACCTGATTGGGTAGCTAACCACAAGCGTTTAGAAATTATACAGAAGAATAATCTATGTGTTATACGAAGTCACTATCGGGCGGATCAGAAGTTCAATGTCGATGAATTAGCTAGAACTATGGGATTACCTGAGCCCATTGAGCAGAACTTTATTGCCAGAATATATAAGATAGACCACATCACTGTTAGAAATTTTGCAGAGCAGGTTAAAGAAAAACTAAAAATTGATAAATTAAAAATAATAGGGAATTTGAATTTTTCTATAAGGAGACTTGGTATAGCGATCGGGGGAATGTGTCTTGGCGTATGTTTAAATTTTATAGAATCCAATTATGTTGGCAAATGTGACACTGTGTTGGCTGGTGAAGCAGATGAATATGCCCAGTTTTATGCTAAGGAGAGTAAATTAAATCTTATTATTACGGGACATGCATCAATGGAAAATATAGGGCTTAAGGCTATGGCAAGATTTTTGAAAAAACAATTTTCAAGTATACCTGTAGTATTTTTTGAAAATAAGTTACCAGGAAAGTATATCTGAGGAGGAATATAGCATGAAAAGCATAGGTTATCGTCGTATTTGTCTTGATTTTCATTATGCGGACTTTGCTCCTGATGTGCTTAAGGATATTAATCCACGGAAAATGGTCAGAATTTGGAAGGAGTCTCATGTAGATGCAGTTATGTTTTTTCTCAAAGATCACTGGGGTAATGTTTATTATGACTCGGATTTGCCCTCATCCCTAGCCCCACGGCTTAAAAACGTACCCAAGGACTTATTTGGTGCTATCCTGCAAGAGGCTCGGAAAGTAGATTTATCAATAATAGGATATACAACTGTAGAATGGGAAGAGAATTATGCCCGGCGGTTTCCAGACTGTGTTCGAACTGATATAGACGGTCAGCCGGTACGTCAATCAATTATGGGACGAGGTAAATGGCAGTATCTTTGTTTAAACAGCCCATATATGGATTTTTTTCTTACACAGTGCAAGGAGATGGTTACCAAGTATGAATTTCCCGCCTTTTTTATAGATATAGTTCACATGTCACCTGTTTTGGACAGGCCAGTTTGCTTTTGTAAATACTGTCAGAAAAAATGGGAAAAAGAGTTTAATGAAACCCTGCCCAAAGAATTTGATCATCGAACAAGGGAACTTTATTTAAGATTCAGGGATAAAGTACTCTATGATTTTTTGCAAAGAACCGCTAAAGAGGTCAAAGAGATACGTCCGGATATGCTATTTACTCATAATGTTCTTACCGATCCTCGCCAAACAGAGCTTGATGACTATCTAACTCGGGAAGCTGAGCCCTGGGGCAAGGATTATTTTTGTAATAGTGTTCAGAGTAAGTTATATCGTTCTTTAGCCAGAGGAAACCCATTTGAAATAATAACTGCAAGATTTAATCAATTCTGGGATTTTACCATAAAGTCCGAAGAGCAGCTTACCTGGGAGATGGCTACTATCCTCAGCCATAAGGCTGAAATAATGATTATTGATCAGCCGGATATTAAGGGTAATTTGTTCCCGGAGGTATATCAAACCATAAAAAAGGTTTATAGAAAAGCCACTCGCATTCATCGTGAGCTAAGCAACAGCCGGGTTTATGCAGAAATAGGGATTTTGTGTAATAACATCCTATTGAAAGAGTTTCCTCAGGATGACCCAAGTTTCGTTGCTGCTTGTAAGTTCTTTACTGATCTTCATCTGCCTTTTGATATCATCAATACTGAGTATTTGTCCATTGAGGAGTTGAAGAAATTCAAATTAGTCATACTTTCCAATTTGGAAAATATATCAGAAAGAAATATTAAGTTGATTCAGCAATATATTCAGCAGGGTGGAAAAATATTATTTACCTATCAAACTGCGTTTACTGATGAATTATTAAAACCTTACCCGATGAATAAAAAACTTTTGAGTTTGTTTGAATCTGTTTCAGAATTAAATGAGAAAGTAGTATTTGTAAAGACAAAACAGTCCATCAAAAGTCCATTTATTAGAGCCAATAATGGGGCGTTAAGGGTAGATAAAAAAAAGAGCCAGAATACATTGGGTTCTTTAATACTCCCTGCTATGCAGGAAACCAAGGAACGTTGGATTTCACATAATATTCATCCGGGGATAGAGAGTAGATGGCCTTCTATAATTAGAGGCAGGTTTGGCAAAGGGCGGTTTATTTATTTAGCGTTTGATTTTTTTAAAGAGTATAGCGAGCAGGATTTAGCGTCTTTCCATAACTGTTTTTGGAATCTGATGAAGGATTTCTATAGCCCTGTTATTCTCTGTGAAGCTCCCCGAACAGTTGAAATTAATTATTATTTAGAAGGAAAGGATATAATAAAGATTGCCTTGGTTAATGGAGTTACAGGAAGGTTGTTAGCATCGACAAATAAAGAAGATATGACAAGCAAGGAATCACTTCACTGTAATATAAATGAAGTGATTCCTATCTATAATATCCGTTTTACATTACCATATCGTATAAGTAAAACCCGTAACATTTCAAACCACAAAATTAGAGTAATTCCAAAAGAGCGCGAAAGTATTATAGAGCTTGAGCGTCTTGATATTTACGATATAATTACAGTAAGAAAAAATCGGAGTGGGTCTTAAAAAGTCTCTGTAACTGCCTGAATGGAATCATAGGTTATCTTTAGGACCCGGCTAAGTTCTTTAATTCTAATACTCAATGGAGGCATTAAAACAATGACATCTTCCAAAGGACGAATGATTAGTCCCCTTTTTCTAGCTTCTAAAATCACTTTATGCCCTATTCGCTCTCCTGAAGAATATTGTTTCCGGCTATCCTTGTCCTCAACCAACTCAATTCCTACTATCATCCCCTTTTGTCTGATATCTCCTACATGAACCAGTTTATTAAATCCTTTAAGTCCAACCTGCAAAAATTCTATCTTTTCTTCCAGAGATTCAAGAACTCTGTCTTCTTCAAAAATTCTTATATTTGCCAATGCAGCTGCGCAGGCTAGAGAGTTGCCGCTATAACTATGTCCGTGATAGAAAGTTCTATGCTCATCGTACTCACCCAAAAACTGATTATAGATTTCTTCTGTTGTCAATGTGGCTGCCATAGGAAGATATCCACCTGTCAAGCCCTTAGCTACAATCATAATATCAGGTCTCACCTTTTCATGCTCACAGGCAAACATCTTTCCTGTTCTGCCAAAGCCCGTAGCTACTTCGTCTGCTATTAATAACACCTCATGCTTTTTACATAACCTGCTTACTGCCTTCAGAAAACCCTTTGGAGCTGTTATAATTCCACCTGCGCACTGCACCAACGGCTCTATAATTACACCGATAATCTTGTCGTGCTTTTGCTCCAGTATATTTTCTAATTTTTTTAAACATGCCATATTACATAACCGAAATGTTTTTGAGCATCTATAACAGTACGGATATGGTGCTTTAAAGCCGTTAAATAAAAACGGTTTATATT
>DAOVKY010000006.1 GCA_030631525.1 bacterium | reverse complement strand
GAATACATCCATTTATCTATTTCCGTTAGCTTACTGTGAGCAATTCCATCCTTATCCGGATTAAAGTCAGATATATTCCCGAGAATAAAGCGAACAGTATTTCTTATCCTTCTATATGCATCAACTATCTGCCTCAGAATATCATCGGAAATTCTGATATCATCCCTGTAATCCGAAGAACATACCCAGAGTCTTAATATATCAGCTCCATATTTAGTTGTTACGTCCTGTGGGTCAATCACATTGCCAATGGACTTGGACATCTTTTTGCCTTCGCCGTCCACTACAAAACCATGAGTTAATACACTCCTGTAACATGATTTATTATTCAATCCCATTGATGCAAGCAACGAAGTTTGAAACCACCCTCTATGCTGATCGCTTCCTTCTAAATACAGATCTGCCGGCCATGAGAGATTCTCTCTCTTCTTCAGTACAGCTTCGTGGCTCACACCTGAATCAAACCATACGTCAATAATATCTCTCTCTTTCTCAAAACTTGTTTTGCCGCACTTTGGGCAGACAAAATTTTCAGGGACAATTTCTTCTATATCAACTTCAAACCATGCGTCAGATCCCTTTACAGAAACAAGTTTAGCTACATTTTCAATAATAGTCTGATCCAGTATTGTATGCTCGCAATTTGTGCAATACAAAACGGGTATTGCTACTCCCCAGTATCTCTGCCTGGATAAACACCAATCGGGTCTGTTCATAAGCATAGCTTCTATTCTATTCATAGTGCGCGGCGGAATCCATTCAACCTTCTTTATCGTCTCAAGCGCCCTCTTGCGCAGGTTATGTTTATCCACACTCATAAACCACTGAGGTGTTGCCCTAAAAATAACAGGCTCCCTACATCTCCAGCAATGCGGATAGGAATGCTGAACCTTATCTTCATGCATCAATAAATTCTTAGATGACAGCTTATCTACTATTTTTGCATTCGCCTCAAATACATTCTCGCCTTCAAGGTCTGAACCTGCTTCTTCAGTAAATTCCCCTTTATCATCTACAGGAGAAAGTATTGGAAGATTAAATTTTATGCCTGTCAGATAATCGTCCGCGCCATGTCCCGGCGCAGTATGAACACAACCTGTTCCGTCACCCATTTCAACATAATCGGCAAACACTACTTTCCCAACTCTATTCAGAAAAGGATGTTTATATTCCATGCTTCCTAACTCTTCCCCTTTTACGACTTTTAAAATTTCGTACTTTCCGTCAAAACATGTACCTGCAACAGCAGAAACCTGACTTTCTGCCATGACTAAAACCTGTTCTGCCCCATTAATTTTTGTTTTGACAAACGCATACTTAAATTCAGGATGAACAGCAACAGCAACATTTGCGGGAATTGTCCACGGCGTAGTTGTCCAGATAAGAACATATGTTTCGGACTTGTTTTTAACAGGAAACTTTACCCATACGGAAGGAGATGTTTTATCCTTGTATTCCACTTCTGCTTCAGCCAGCGCTGTCTCACACTTTACACACCAGTAAACCGGCTTTTTCCCCTTATATATGTAGCCGTCCTTTGCCAGTTTCCCAAAAGCTCTTATAATTTCTGCTTCATAGTTGGAATCCATTGTAAGATAAGGATTGTCCCATTCTCCGAATATACCTAATCTCTTAAATTCCTTTTTTTGTCTCTCTATATATTTATTCGCATAGGCTCTGGCTTTCTTACGAAATTTTACCTGGCCAATTTGATGTCTCGTAACTCCTAATTCCTTAAAAAGCTGATATTCTATCGGCAGGCCATGACAGTCCCATCCCGGCACATAAGGAGCATCAAACCCCTTCATTGTTTTATACTTTATCACTATATCTTTCATGATCTTATTAAACGCCTGTCCTACATGAATATCTCCATTCGCATAAGGAGGCCCATCATGCAGAATATAAGAAGGTTTCCCTTTATATTTATCACGTATCTTCTGATAAATATTCTGTGCTTCAAGATTCTTCAAAATCTCCGGCTCTTTCTGTGAGAGATTTGCCTTCATCTTGAAACTTGTTTTTGGAAGATTTAATGTGTCTTTGTATTCCATTGTTTACTGATATCTCCTATTTCAACCTCATGCCAAACTCAATAAGTGTCTGCACCACAAAAGACCTGATAAACATAATGCCCACTAAAGCCACTATCGGCGAAAGATCAAAACCTGCCATTGCCGGCAGTATCCTCCGTATAGGCATCAGGATAGGCTCAGTTACTCTGTATAGAAACTGTACTATTGAATTATAGGGGTCCGGATTTACCCAGGATATAAGTGCTCTTATGATTATAATCCAGGTAAGTATCGTTAATATCACACCAACAATCTGCGCTATTGCTACTATGAAATTACCTAAAACAAACATTCCTACTCCTTTGACAATTCCTTTGCTCTATTGAGAGCTGCCTTTATAGCTTCTTGAAACATTTCCTCAATTCTGTATTCATCCATAACCTTTAAGGCGGCTTCTGTTGTGCCTGCCTTTGATGTTATTTTTTCTCTCAATTCTCTGGCAGAGATGTTACTATTCATTGCTAAAGAGACAGCTCCTGAAACTGTCTGATAAACCAGTTTTCTGGAATCCTCTTCTTTAAGACCCTCTTTCTTCCCTATATCAATAAGTGTCTCCATAATTTTAAATAAATATCCTGGACCGCTTCCGCTTATAGCTGTAACAATATCCATCTTACTCTCATCAATGCTCAAAGTTATCCCAAGCTCTTTAAACAGAGACTCAACAAACTGTTTATCTCCGTTGGTACAATCACTACTAAAACAACACGCTGAAGCTCCTTTTTTCACGTTAATACAAAGATTCGGCATAACCCTGGCAACTTTAGTATTTTGCCCCAATATTCTCTTAACATAGTTTGTTGTAATACCTGCAGCTATAGAAATAATAAGGTTTCTCTCAGAAACTGCGCCTCTCATTTTCATAAGAACATCTTCCATATTTTGAGGTTTTACTGCCAGAAGAATGCTTTCAGCATTCTTCACACCTCCCTCAATCGTATGAACAACCTCTATCTTTGAGTCTAAAAAAGGTTGCAGCCTGCTTTTATCTACGTCATAAATGGAAATATCCTCCTCTTTCAAAACTTGTGGAATAATGCCTTCCAATATAGCTCCACCCATATTCCCAACACCGATAATAAAAAGTTTTTTCATTGAGTCTCCTGTAGTCCAATAAGAGTTCACCTATTATATAGCCCGACTGGAAAATTTCAATAAGGAAATGTAGCAGGTACATTACAAATGCGTATTGCGATACGCTCTTACGAACATGAACGTGTTGTAGGGGCAGCCCTTGCGGCTGCCCGTTTAGATATCGGATAGTGGTATTATTTTGATTTTATTCTTTCTGTCATTGCGGGCATAAAGGTTAAAAAGTGTTGCTGATAAAAATTGTAACCATATGATATTGTTTGAGATAGGCTTTATTTTGTAATCAAAATTATCATATTTGTGCCAAGCGCATTTAGAAATGTTAGCTTTTGATGAAGATATAATCAAAAATTTTACTTAAATATTAATTTATTTAATTTTTTACTTGACAAGTTAAATATGATATGTATAATTTTAATATAATTATTAATATATTGGATTAATGAAGAATTTAATCATAGGTAACATTTGTCCAGCTTGTGGGAGAAGACTGAAAATTGTACGCTTACAATGTGAAAACTGCTCTACGGCGATTGAAGGCAGTTTCAATGTCCCCTCATTAGCCAGGCTTAACCCGGAACAACAAAGGTTTGCAGAGATATTCATAAAAGCACGGGGTAGCATAAAAGAGGTGGAGAAAGAACTGGGGATTTCGTATCCCACAGTATGTAAAAAATTGGATGAAATAAGCAAAATTCTAGGCTATGAGGTAGAGAATGTAGAGAAACGTAGAAAAGAAATCCTTGAAGCTGTTGAAAAAGGAGAAATCTCAGCGGAAGAAGGAGCAAATTTGTTAAGAGAGTTGTGAAAAACAGGGAGGAAGTATAATGAGTTTTTTTATTATCGCATTTCTAGGGTCAGTAATAGCTGCTATTGGTGTTGCTTTAGCTTGTGTTGTTTTAATCATCTTAAACAATCAGAAAAGAAAAAAGTTAAAAAATGTTCCAGATAAAGCAGGGCAATTACCTCATTATGAGCCAATATCAGATTCGGTTAAAAAAGACATTCTAAAAAGTATCACCAGGTTAAGCGCAGGTGAGATAATATTTGATCATGCTTCAAAGCTGATAAAGAAAAAACTTGGAAACATAAATGAAATAGATAATGTGTTGAAGATGGTTGTTGATAAAAAAATATCACCTGATGGAGGATTAAAACTCATTAGCGCTTTAGTAAAGGATATAAGTAAAAGAGATTCTTTCCAGAAAAAGATCGCCAGACCTTCTAAAGGCATACTTATTTTTGGGCTTTTAATAATTTTGTTTAACTTGTTGGCATCTCTAAGCAATTTAAGAAACTGCGCTTTATTACCTCTTCCGTCTGTCTTTCGATTAATGTTACTCTCTTTCGCCATTATTCTAAATACGCTTTCACTCTTGTGTGGAGTCTTTATATTGCGTCTAAAAGAATGGGCGCGGCGGGTTATGCTGGGGCTTTGCATCTTTAACCTGTTTATATTCACTCCTATTTGGTTTTTTATAAAGGTTGTCTTTTTTGGTATCTCTGCCTTTGTGCTTTTCTCTTATCCTGCATATTATCTTATAGGACTTTTTTCTATTGTTTGGTCAATTCTTATATTGATCTTTTTCACACGTCCAAGGGTCAAGGAGCAATTTGGAGCGTTCGCAAAATATCCAGAACCATCTTCGGCTGATGAGGTGGGAATTAAGAGATTATATCGCTCAAAAACATCCAAGATAATTGCGGGAATATGCGGTGGATTAGGAGAGTATTTTGATAAAGATCCCGTTCTTATCCGTCTTCTCTTTATAGTGTTATGCCTTATTACAGGAATAATTCCAGGTGCAATATTTTATTTAATCTCATGGATGGTTATTCCTGAAAGTTAATTCGACAACCGATCGCAACAAATTCTTCCTCATCGCAATAATTGTATTTATTATAGGTTCAACGATAGTTTCTATTAAGGGCACAATATCTTGTGCCCCTACGGATGGATTTTATGCCAGATATATGTTTTTGGTAGTATCTATTGAACTCAAGTCTTTATGCTGCAAATCATCAGCAGAGTTTGCAAATAATGGGCTGATCTCTATCTTGATCTTTGCATTTCCATTTTCGTCAAATGGAATATCAACCCCTGCTTTCATGAGCCAGCGAGCACATCTATTTATATAGAGCTGCCTTCCACTTTCAACAGAATCTATACCTGTTAAGCTTTTTATTGGAGAGAATTCATCTTCACGGATAACTTCCATGTTGGTAACATTCTTAGCAAACTTTAATGCATCAAAAATAAATGTTTCAAATTTTATTCCGTTCTTATCCTTTGGGCTGACATGCCCTCCGCTATCATTCACATAAGATATATTTTTCTCTGCTATGTGATATGGGAGTTTCACTACTTTTTCTGTAAGAGTCTTTACAAACCCTGTATTTAACATATGAATCGCTATGCTTCCTGCATTAAATTTCAAAGAGCCGTCTTTATCTTTATCGCTCATATGCTCTTCCGGTAAATCGCTATATTCAATGACTGCATATCTCCTATCCATTATTACTACTGCTCCGACTTTTTCCGAAGGAGCAATTTTGGACGTTACCTTATTCGACATCTGAGCGCTTGCTTTTACATGATAACCAATAAAAACGGGGTCTAACACATTGACAATAAGATTATCTATCTGAAAGTAACTTATATATTCAATACCCTTTTTCACCATCTCATCAATCGCCCCACTATCTCTGAGTGCGAATAAAGCTCCTCCGTGCCCGTCAGGGCTTTTGGAAATTTCATACTTTGAACTCATAAGAAACCTGCCGTCTTTATCTATTGCAGGAAGCATTCTTTGAGAAAAGAAACGTACCTGATCTTTATGCATGCCAAAATATTTATTGTGTTCAAAAAAACTTATTGTTTGCTCATGAAGCGGCTTGCTCATCATAATGTACCACATGAGCTGAACATTATATTTCTGCTGTGCTTTGAGTATCTTCTCTGCATGAAATTGAAATATGCTGTTAGCAGATATTGGGCCGATAGGATACGCCCCTTTTGGCCCATCAAAACCAAGCCTTGTACCCTGACCTCCTGCAACAACAAAGCAAGCTACTTTCCCATCTCTTATGCACTGCTCACCTATCTTTCTTGCCTCTCTCTGATGTAGTATCTCATCTTTAGTTCTTGGAATTTTAATAATCTCCGGGCTTTTAATACTGTCAAATAATATAAGGGTTTCCTTTCTTTCCATGTATTGGTTAACTAATTTCTTCATGAGCTTAAAATCAATACTCTCAATATCCTGAAGAAGTTCTTTGCGTTGAATATCACTTAGTTGTTCCCACCATTTAAGAACATGTTCTTGATTATAATTTTGCAATTTGTTTTTAATCTTATCTATGTTCATTCAATTCTCTTTTATCTCTGCACAACAAATATTGACATAACTGATTCTATATGCTAATTTTAGCATAACGCTAGATTATTCTAGCATACAAAAAAATAAGGAGCAATTATGAAAGTCTTTTCAATGATTATGTCCGGGTCTTTACTACTTTCACTATGTTTATGCGGATGTTCAACATTCAGGAAATTCACAACAGATAAAGAATACGACGATCATATAAAGCAAGCTCAGATGGCTGCAATTAAGGGGGAAAACATCCCTTTAGAAATGCTTGTTGATGATATAATATTTGCAGAACCTAGTACAGAAGAAAAATCAATATTTTCTGGTATTCTATTTAATTATAATAGCTATCGTCTAGGAAAAGACGCAATATCCACATTGGAGAAAGTTGCTACATGGTTAAAGAGACATAGAAATGTGCGCCTAATGATTGAAGGACATTGCGATGAGCGTGGTTCCAGAAAGTATAATCTCATACTCGGTGAACAGAGAGCCTTGAGCGTGCGCAGATATCTAACAGGATTAGGTATCTCTCCTGCAAGATTATACACAATAACCTATGGAGAAGACAAACCTGTTGATACTGGACATAATAAAAAGGCTTGGGCAAAAAACAGAAGAGCCCATCTTCTAATTTCTCAATAACAGAAAAAACTCCTTTTATGAAAAAAATCAGCCTGTTCAGCTACATCAAAAGTCTGCTATTTATTTTCTCATGTCTATTGTTTGCTGTTTCTCAATCGGGTTGCCTGATAACTAAGATAGCTACAAAAGAAGATGTTGGCACAATACAGGAAAGCCAGGTTGGACTAAGTGAGCAGATTCTCTTATTAAAGGATGAGACAAGTAAGATACATGGCTCTCTGTCGGAAAAAGATAAACAGCTTCGCGATCTTAAGGAACAAGTTGAGCTGTTTTGTGTTCAATTTAGAGACCAATTAAATAATGCCAGCGTTAACATTGCCTCTATTCAAAAACAGATAGATCAGTTAAAGACTGCATACAATAACCTGCTAAGCATACAAAAGAAAGATAAGCAAAACTTTAACAAAAAAATTGAAATAGTGCTTGACGAACTTTTAAAGGAAATCGGAAAGTTAAAAAAACAAATAAATATTTTAGCGCCTGATGCTCTTAAATTAAGCTATGAAGAATTAGAAGATGGGAAATATTACATTGTTCAGAAAGGCGATACTCTGCTTGAAATTGCTGTTCGTTTTGGGGTCCCCTCCAGAACAATTATTCAGGCAAACAACATTGAAGACCCTGACTTTTTATCTATTGGGCAAAAACTAACTATTCCCAGATATAGCGAATAAGGCAAACAAAAAAATAAACTCACCCTGACCCTCTCTTAGAAAGAGAGGGGAAAGGTTTCCCTTTCTCTGTCAAGAGAAGGGGCTAGGGGATGAGTTAGGAGGCAAATAACATGTTTTTTTCAGGCATCAGTGACGAAGCAGGTAAACCCATAGAAACACAGATAAAGGCGCATAAAGAACTTGGATGGAAATATCTGGAGATCAGGAATGTTGACGGAGAGAATCTGACACTTATGCATGATTCTAAGTTTGATGAAGTGTATGGGAAAGTCAATGATGCAGAGATGAAGGTATCATGTTTCGCAGGATGTATAGCCAATTGGTCAAGACCTATAACCGGTGATTTCCAAATGGACGTAGATGAATTAAAAAAAGCTATTCCCCGCATGAAAAAATTTGGGACAAAGTTCATCCGCATTATGAGCTGGCCGAATGACAATGACAATCCTGTAAGCGAAATTGAGTGGGGGAAAAAGGTTATAGAGAGATTAAAGGAGCTTTCAAAGATAGCAGAAGATGGTGAAATTATAATGGTACATGAAAATTGTAGCGGATGGGCAGGAGAAAAACCTGAGAACTCCCTAAAAATGCTTTCGGAAGTAAATTCTCCGGCATTGAAACTTGTTTTTGACACAGGAAACACTATAGCACATGGACAGGATGCTATGTATTTCTATTCAAAAGTAAAAGAACATATTGCGTATGTACATATAAAGGACGCAATTACTACTCCTGATGGGGAATTCCAAACCACCTATTGTGGAGAAGGACATGCTTATGTTCCAGAAATCCTACAAGATTTAAAAAACAACGGCTATGAAGATGGTATCTCTATTGAACCACATCTTGCAGCCGCTGTTCACCTTGGCAAAGAGGCAACTAGCGAGGAGGCTTATAAAACCTATATTACATACGGCAGGAAACTTATGGAGATAGTGAATAATCTAAAATAGTAGCATTAGTCAAAAGGAAGGTACAATTGTATGGAAAAAACAAAAATAGGTTTTATTGGATGCGGAAAAATCACACAGGTTGCACATGTCCCATGCTTTTTGGAAATAGCAAAAAAGGCTAAAATTACAGGCATTTATGATCTTAACCAAAAAACTGCTCAAAAGTTGAACAAAGACCTTTCATTAAAAGCCAGCATTTATAGCTCACCCAGAGATCTCTTGGCTTCAGGAATCCAAGGGGTTGTAATAAGCACACCGAACACAAGCCATTACAGCTTGACCATGCAGGCTTTAAAGGCTGCTGGCATCCATGTCCTGGTTGAAAAGCCGATGGCTGTCAATCTTAAGCAGGCAGATATGATGATTGAAACTGCACGCAAAAAGAAGCTCGTATTACAGGTAAACCAGACGTTACGTTTTAGTCCTGTTCATAATAAAATTAAAGCTATGATCAATTCAGGGAAAATAGGAAAAATTGTACATGTCCGTTGCCTGCGTGCTGGCGGCAATACCCCTGACAAAGAATGGGCACCTGGATCAACCTGGTTTGTACAGAAAAAATTTCGAGGCGGTCTGATCATGGATATCGGCGTGCATATGGCAGATTTGCTTGGATGGCTGGTCGGCAAGGCAAAATCAATTTATTCAATTAATTCTATCATGATACACAGCAATAATGTCCCGGATAATGTTACAGCTATTTTTGAGTTTGCAAACGGAGCTACAGGAGTACTCGAATTGAGCTGGACCATACCATGTGGAGGAGGTTTGCTGGAAATTTATGGCAGCAAGGGCACAATTCGGATTGGATTCAGCGAGAAAAGCAAACTTGAACTGGCTTCTAAAAACAAGATGTATAAAGCTGTAAAGATTGGAGCAGAAAAGACTTCCCAGTCATGGTTTGTTGATTCAATTAATGGTGTTAAAGGCAATCCTTCGTTGGGAGAAGTCGGAAGACATGCTCTAATTTATTGTATGGCAATTGAAAAATCAGGAAGAACAGGAAAACCTGTGGTTCCGAATTTATAATCAAAAAAAGGAGAATAAAATGAAAGTCGGACTAAGTACATATTCTTTGTCACGTGCAATCAGCGCAGGAGAATTGGATATCCTGTCTGCAATTCAGTGGATTGCTGACAATGGTGGCGAACACGTTGAAATCTCGCCAAGCAATATTAATTTAAAGACCAATGATGAATTTATTAAATCCATTGTTGCAAAGACCAAAGAAGTAAATCTGGATATTTCTAGTTATACTATTGGCGCAAATTTCATCCAGAAAACCGAAAAGGCCTATGAAGAAGAAATCAAACGTATCAAAAGGGAAGTAGATGTAGCAAATGCCCTGGGTGTAAAATTAATGCGTCATGATGCAGCCAGCCGGCCTGTGGAAGAGACTTCTGTTGAACAATTCGATAGAGATCTTCCCAAATGTGCTGCTGCCTGTACCCAGATAGCAGATTATGCAAAACAATATGGAATCACCACAAGTGTAGAAAATCATGGTCTGCATATGCAAGCAGCTGAAAGGATTCAGCGTCTAATTCTAGCTGTTAACCGGGACAATTTCAAAACAACCATGGATATTGGAAATTTTGTGTGTGTTGATGAAACCGCACTTGTGTCAGTGAAAAAAAATATAAAATATGCTTCCATGATTCATGTCAAAGACTTCCATCTAAAAGATAGCGCATATAATCCTGGCGAAGGATGGGTCAGAACATCAGCAGGTAACTATTGGCGGGGAGCTATTGCCGGTCATGGCGATATTCATCTGGATTTAATTCTAAAAGTCATTAAAGATGCTGGTTTTGACGGATATTTGTCCATTGAGTTTGAGGGCATGGAAGAATGCCGTCTTGGCTCACGAATTGGAATGGAAAACACTAAAAGACTTTGGGAACTAGCTTAAGAACTAATATAGAAACACACTGAATTCTCAACGATTTTTTAGTAGTTCCACTGCCTTTTTTAACTGAGGATCAAGTAATTCAATCTGTTCCTTTATTGATTTTTCGTACCATGAGTCGGGAATTTTGATTTCTATATCAGGCTGGATACCTTTACCATCAATTAAGCTGCCGTCAGGAATATAGTATCTGGCAATGGTTAGACAAAGAGCTGTTTTATCAGGCAAAGGGAAAATTCCCTGTACTGACCCCTTTCCAAAACTGGTTGTTCCTATTATGGTTGCACGCTTATTACACTGCAGGGTGCCGGCAACGATCTCTGCCGCGCTCGCACTGCCTTTATTTATTAATACGACTAATGGCAGGTGTATATCTTCTTTGCTGTTTGTTGCTCTATATGTCTTAATCTGACTTTTATCCCGTCCCTTTGTCTTAACTATTAATCCATTAGATAAAAAACAATCTGAAATCTCTACTGCTTGATCAATAAACCCACCCGGATTATTTCTTAAATCTAAAATAAGAGACTTTGTCGCTTTTTTATCTAAACTAGTTATAGCGTCTTTAAAACTCTTTAATGTTCCGTTCCCAAAATTTACAATTCTAATATATCCAATACTATTGTTTATTAATTTAGAATAAACTGATCTGAGTTCTATAATTTTTCTAATAATTTCAAAGTGAAAAACTCTCTGATGTTCCCCGCGTTCTATATGCAATGAAACTTTTGTCCCTTCTTCTCCTCTAAGCTTTTTTACTACTTCTGACAACGCCCATCCAACACAGCTTATTCCGTCTACTTTCACAATAACATCCCCTGGCTTTATACCTGCTTCATCTGCAGGAGTCCCTTCTATAGGTGAAATAACTATAACTTTATTATCCCTTATTCCTACAACTATTCCCAGCCCCCCGTATTCACCTTTTTCAAATATCCTGACTTCACCATACATTTCCTGTGGTATAAACTGGCTGTACGGATCCCCAAGACTTTTAACCATACTATCAACAGCGCTATATAAAAGGTCTTTGGGCTCTGTTTTATCTATGTAGCGGGATTGGATAATATTAAAAGTCTTTAAGAAAATTTTTGCTTTCTTATGCTTGGGACTCGCAAAATTTCTCCATAGATTCACACTTCCATAAATCAATAGAACAACAATTAAAAGATACGTCAGTTTCTGAAGATTATGAAACCTGTTTTCTCCAGCCAATTCTATTCTCTCCCTAAATAAATAAGCCTCCCGTCCCCAAAGAATTCGGGGTGCAGGAGGCCTAAAAAATGTCTGTTACTATTCTATAACAGCTAAGATATCTTCTTCTTTCATTATCAGATGCTCTTCCCCGTCAATTTGCACCTCTGTGCCTGCATATGACGAAAAAATAACTTTGTCGCCTTTTTTAACACTCATTGATTGTTTTTTCCCATCTTCCAACATTTTCCCTATGCCAACAGCTATAATCTTACCCTTTTGTGGTTTTTCCTTAGCCGTATCTGGAAGAATGATTCCCCCTTTTGTCTTATCCTCAGCTTCCAATCTTTTTACAATAACTCTGTCTTCTAAAGGTACTAAATTCATATCTTGTCTCCTCATGAATTTATAGGGACATGGCAAACCATGTCCCTATATTAACCAGTTATTATTTTAATACATTCCTCCACCCATACCGCCTGGCATTCCGCCGCCACCGGCAGGCATTGGAGGCATCTTTTCCTTTTCAGGAATGTCTGTTACAAGCGCTTCTGTTGTAAGCAGTAATCCTGCAATGCTTGCTGCATTCTGAAGAGCGGTTCTTGTTACCTTTGTTGGATCTACAATACCTGCTGCAAACATGTCCTCGTATTTATCATCTGCTACATTGTAGCCAACATTTGTCTCTTTTTTAAGAAGCTCCTGAACAACTATAGCTCCCTCTGCTCCAGCGTTACTAACAAGTTGTCTTATCGGTTCCTCAAGAGCGCGTTTGACAATATTGAGTCCAATAGCTTCGTCTCCCTTCAGTGCCATTTTCCCAAGATCAGATACACATCTAAGCAATGCAACTCCACCGCCGGCAACTACGCCCTCTTCAACAGCGGCTCTGGTTGCATGAAGCGCATCCTCAACTCTGGCCTTCTTTTCCTTCATCTCTGTTTCTGTTGCAGCTCCAACATTAATAACCGCAACTCCACCGGCAAGTTTTGCCAGTCTTTCCTGTAGTTTCTCTTTGTCATAATCTGATGTCGTATCTTCTATTTGCGTGCGAATCTGAGATATTCTGCCATCTATATCGCTTCTTTCTCCTGCTCCCTCAATGATAGTTG
>DAOVKY010000079.1 GCA_030631525.1 bacterium | reverse complement strand
GGAAATTCGTTTAGGCGCGGCTCCCTTAGATTTTAGAGGATTATACTTTCCTAAAAAGTGCTTTACTAAAAGAGCTATATCATCTTTCCTTTCTCTGAGAGGAGGCATATCAATAGCAATTACATTTATTCTATAATATAAATCTTCTCTAAACAGCTCCTCTTTTATACGGTCTTCTAAATTCTTGTTAGTTGCGCTTATGATCCTCACATCAACCTTAATTTGCCGTGTTCCTCCCACTCCTCTAAATTCTCCATCCTGAAGAACGCGCAATAATTTCATCTGCGTAGCTAAAGAAAGATCTCCTATTTCATCAAGAAAAATAGTTCCTTTATCAGCCATCTCAAATATTCCTTTTCTACTGGTTATAGCGCCTGTAAATGCGCCTTTCTCATGGCCAAATAGTTCGCTCTCCAATAGACTCTCCGGCAAAGCTCCACAATTTATAGCAAGAAATTTGTTCTTCTTACGCTGGCTGTTATAGTGAATTGCACTGGCTATCAACTCCTTGCCTGTTCCACTCTCCCCTCTTATTAGTATAGCAGCATTGGCGTTAGAGACTTTTTGCACCAGTTTATAGACCTCCTGCATTTTCTTATTATTCCCTATTAAGCCCTTAAAGCAAAATTTTTCTTTCAGCTGATCATGCAGATATACATTTTCATTTATCAGTTTTTCGTGTTCTACTGCCCTGCGCACAGAGAAAAGAATCTCGTCCGGCATGCATGGTTTTCTGATGTAATCATAGGCTCCAAGCTTTACTGCATCAATCGCTGAATCCACCGTAGCATTCCCTGTAATAATTATAACAGGTATTTCTTTGTTTTTCTTTCTCACGATTGACAACATAGTTATTCCATCCATATAAGGCATCTTTATATCAGTGATTATTAAATTGAATTGCCCAGTGTCTAAAATTCCTATGGCTTCTTTTCCATCCCCGCATACTTTGACGTCATAACCATGCTGATGAAGGATACCGGAAAGGGTCTTGCGCATATTTAGTTCATCATCTACAACTAGGATTTTGGGGCTCATCATAATTTAACTCAACTCATCCCCTTACCCCTTCTCTTGACAAAGAAGGGGAACTTTTTTCCCTCTCTGTCAAGAGAGGGTTAGGGTAAGTTACACAATCGCTGTGGCCAGCTTAATTAAAGGTAAGAATAACGCAATAACTATAAAACCTACAACAACACCCATGCCTACAATCATAATTGGTTCCATTATGCTTGTCAAAGCTGCCACTGCAGCATCTACTTCTTGATCATAAGCATCTGCTACTTTAAGCAGCATCTTATCTAAGGCTCCTGTTTCTTCGCCAACATCCACCATATTGATAACCAGCGGAGGGAATATCCCGCTTGCTTCAAGGGGACTTGCTATTGATTCTCCTTCTCTGATACTGTCACGGACAGATACCATTGCCTGAGCTATTACTTCGTTGCCTGATGTATCCTTTACAATTGTAAGCGCCTGAAGTATTGGAACTCCGCTTCCTATCAGGGTAGCAAATGTTCTTGAAAATCTGCCGACAGCTGTCTTTTTGATCAAAGGACCAACAACAGGGATATACAACTTGATTTTATCCGAATAATACGCTCCTTTCCGTGTTTTTCTAATAAGCTTGTATATTATAAATAGTCCAACTAATGAGCCCAGAATAACAAGAATACTCTTCCAGTCCTTGAAAACATCCGACATTTTTAGAAGCATTACAGTAGCGCCCGGCAGCTCTGTATCAAAATCCTCAAACATCTTTTTAAAGGTTGGTATAACCACTATAATCAAAAAAGTAAGTATTCCTACAGCTGCAACAGTAACGAGTATAGGATAGACCATAGCTGACTTGATCTTTCTCTTTAACGCTTCTTCTTTCTCTGAAAATTCAGCCAATCTTTCCAAAACCGCCTCTAAAATCCCGCCAACTTCACCAGCTTTTATCATATTAACAAAAAGTTTTGAAAAGCTTTTGGGATGTTTGGCAACTGCGTCTGAAAATGTAGCGCCTCCCTCAATATCTGCAGCTATCTCTGAGAGAGTTTCTTTCATAATACCAGGTTTAGCCTGATCGCTCAGAACATTAATACTCCTCAATAAAGGAAGACCTGCGCCAAGCAGGGTTGCTAATTGTCTGACAAAAACCGCTAATTGTTTAGGCTTTATTCTATCACCAATTCCTGGCAGTTTAATAGTAATATTCATACTTGCAACACCACCAGCCTTTGCTGGTTTAGCAGACGTTGAAGTACCAGAAGCTGGAGACTTTTCATAAACCTTTGTAGGGAAATAGCCCATATCCCTTATCTGGGATATTGCCAAAGTAGAAGTTTCTGCCTCAACACTTCCACTTATCTCTTTACCGCGATTATTCATCGCAACATAAGCGTAAACAGCCATATACTATATCTCCACTCCCTGCGTCTCTCTTGCTACTTCCTCAATAGTAGTGATGCCCATCCATACCTTCTTTAGTCCATCTTCTCTTAACATTGACATCCCTTTTTCGTGAGATTTTTTTCTAAGATCACCAGCAGTTGCCTTATTAACAACAAGAGTTCTTATTTCATCATTAACAACAAGTATCTCAAAAATACCTATTCGACCTTTATACCCAATACCATTGCATATTTCACATCCTTTGCCCATATAAAACTTCTTGCCTTCCACATCCTCAGGCTTGAGTCCAATTAAGGATAATTCCCGCGCATCCGGAGAATACTCTTCTTTGCAACTAGAACATATTTTTCTAACAAGTCTTTGCGCAATAATAGCCTCCAGCGTTGATGTTATAAGAAAAGGTTCAATATCCATATCAATAAGTCTGACAATCGTGCTGGCTGCATCATTAGTATGTAACGTGCTCAGCACTAAATGCCCTGTAAGTGAAGCCTGAATAGACATTTCTGCAGTCTCCAGGTCGCGAATCTCTCCTACTAATATCTTATCAGGATCCTGTCTTAATATACTTCTGAGACACTTGGAAAAAGTTAAACCTATATGAGACCTTATTTGCACTTGTATAATACCTGCTAAATTATACTCAACAGGATCTTCTGTAGTGATTATCTTGTCCTCCGGAGAATTAATTTCTCCTAAAGCAGAATAAAGAGTTGTAGTCTTGCCGCATCCTGTTGGGCCTGTAACAAGAATAATGCCGTTAGGCTTTTTAATTAAATCTCTTAATATCCTTAAATCTTCATCCAAAAGCCCTACCTGCTCCAGAGAGAGCATAACAGCTCCTCTATCCAATATCCGTATTACAACACTTTCTCCATAAGTTGTTGGTAAAGTTGATATACGAAGGTCTACTTCTCTTCCACCCATATTAAGCTGGATCCTTCCATCCTGTGGCAATCTTCTCTCTGCAATATCCATTCCTGCCATAACCTTAATCCTGGAAGTTACTGCTAAAGCCAAATGCCTGGGCGGTGGAATCATTTCATAAAGCATCCCATCCACACGATATCTGATCTTAAATTGGTCTTCAAATGGCTCAAAATGCAGATCACTAGCCTTATCCTTTATTGCCTGAATAAGCACTAAATTAAGCAATTTAACTACAGGAACCTGATGCGCCAACTCCTGAAGAGTTGCTACATCATGAACATCTTCATCCTCATCCTCAATGCTCCCCTTGATTTCTATGGCTCCTGTTTCCATCTCTTTTAACACGTCCTGAACAGTCTCTGTTTTTTCTCCATAATATTTAACAATAGCTTCTTCAATCTCTTTCTCATTGCTTACCATACCCCTTACTTCACATTCTAACATGAACCGCAAATCGTCTAAGACGTTAACATTTAAAGGATCCGACATAGCTATATACAGAATATTCTCTTCTATTTTTACAGGGATAATCTTATATACCTTTGCGATTGGAGCTGAAACCTTTTCTAAAACTTCTGAGGAGATATCAATTTCAGGCAGATTTGCAGCAGGCATTCCTGTTTGCGCCCCTAATGTAGACAAGATGTCTGCTTCTGTCACAAAACCAAGATCTACCAAAATTCTGCCAAGCAAGCCGCCGGATTTTTGCTGCTCATTCAGAGCATGTTCCAACTGTTCAGGTGTTATTAGTCCTTTCTCAAGCAATAACTGTCCAATAGGCTTCTTTTTGCTAGGCATTTTCTCTCTCTCCTGCTTTAGCTTCAGCGTCTGCTACACTATAACAGCGTGTAATATACTCTTCATAGCTTATTATTTTGCTGTTGTAAAGCTTTGTTAGAGAATCATCCATTGTTTTCATGCCAAGCTTTTTCCCTGTTTGAATAGAGGAAATTATTCTATAGCTCTTCTTTTCCCTTATCAAATTCTTTATAGCTGAAGTAGCAACCATTATCTCATAAGACGCTATTCTTCCCCCTGCGGTTCTGGGAATCAACTGCTGGGAAATTACTGCCACAAGAGACTCAGATAATTGCGTTCTTATTTGTTCCTGCTGCGCAGTAGGAAAAGCATCTACTATTCTGTCAATTGTGGCTGCAGCGCCTGTTGTATGCAAGGTTGCAAATACCAGATGCCCGGTTTCCGCAGCTGAAATAGCTGCCTCCATTGTAGCCAGGTCTCTCATCTCTCCCACCATTATAACATCGGGGTCCTGTCTTAGGGCTCTAGTGAGGGCTTCAGAGAACGAAGGAACATCTACCCCCAATTCTCTCTGAGACATAACGCCGTTATGATGAGTGTGAAAATACTCTATAGGATCTTCAATTGTTATTATGTGAGCATCTCTATTTCTCGCTATATAATCAATCATTGTGGCAAGCGTTGTTGTCTTACCACAACCTGTTGGGCCTGTCACCAGAACAAGCCCGCGAGGTCTGTACATAAGCTGTTTAATATGATCCTCCAATCCCAGTTCATCAAATGTCAGAAGCTTCATAGGTATAAGCCTCATTGCAATTGAAGTATTTCCTCTTTCTTTATAAATAGCTACACGGAATCTTGCTATATC
>DAOVKY010000024.1 GCA_030631525.1 bacterium | reverse complement strand
CCTTAAAAGAAGCTGCTTTTGGTGCGGATAAAAGAATTCGTATCTCCAGACCACAAACATGTGAGGAGTGCAGTGGATCCGGCGCCAAAAAAGGAACAAAACGCATCAATTGTCTTCAATGCGGAGGCAGTGGACAGGTAAGCTATTCTCAAGGTTTTTTTAGTATAAACAGAACATGTGATAGATGCGGCGGGGAAGGCACGATAATAACGGACCCATGCGAGACCTGCAGAGGTACCGGAAGAGTAAATAAACCTCGTGAACTTACTGTTACAATACCTGCCGGGGTTGATACAGGTTCCCAATTGAAGGTCAGAGGAGAAGGAGAAGCAGGCACAAGAGGTGGAAGCCCGGGAGATCTATACGTAGTAATTCATGTAGAAGAAGATGAACTTTTTACCAGACATGATGACAATATACTGTGTGAAGTTCCTATAAGCATAACACAGGCAACGCTAGGCGCAGAAATAGAGGTTCCCACTCTTAAAGGCAAAGCAAAGATGAAGATTCCCCAAGGCACACAGTCTGGAAAAGTATTCCGCTTGCGCGGGCAGGGGATTCCGAGTCTGCACGGATATGGTAAAGGAGACGAACTCGTTAGAGTCATAGTTGAAACACCCGTAAAACTGAATAATGAGCAGGAAGAACTTCTTAGAAAGTTTGCTGAGATAAGCGGCGAGAATTTAACTCCTATACGCAGGAGCTTTATGGAGAAGTTTAAATCTAAGTTCGGCGGGTAAGCTTAATATTCTGATGTTCTTTCTCCAACGTATTCTTAATAGATTAACATAAGACCTGACTATTTTTCTTATATCTTTTTTTATAATGAATTTTGGGTCTCCACCCGCTATAGATTCCCAACCTGTTCCTATTAGGGAGTCTTTATATCTTGAGAGAATAGTATTTGTTTTTGCATCCTTTAATTTTATTTCCAGCAAAATTTTTGTCTTACCAAAACCCAGAAACCCAAGATGAGACCTCCATAACTGATTCCCATAATCAACTGTGAAATTGGATGTAACTTTTAGCGCATTAGGTTTGTTTAGCACCTTTTTATCGTATGTAACAGATTTGAAAAATCCAGCTCTTTCAAAAGCTATACTAATCTCACCCTTTATATATTTCTGAATTATCTTGTCGTCCGCTGTCAGGCTTCCGCCACTTTTTTCTGGTCTCTGTATATATGCAATCTCATAATTTCTGAGATTGACACACGGGTTTATATAAAGTTTCGCATCTGGCTTATACGAATTTCTAATAAGACACCTTTGCGTGGAACATCCGGAGATGGAAAAAGTTAAAGTAAAAGCTAATATAATGAGGAGACTAGACCATAGACCATGGACAATAGACCACAGTTTTTTACTATCGTCTATCGTCTGTCGTCCGTCGTCTTTTTTGATATCCATAACTCTCTTATGCTGAAACAATTTTAATTAACACCCTTCTTGTTCTTGCCCCATCAAATTCACAGAAATAGATAGACTGCCATGTTCCAAGCACAAGGTGCCCATTATCTATAAAAACTGTTTTGTTGCAGCCTACTATACTTGACTTTATATGAGCAGGAGAATTGCCCTCCATATGATGATATTTACCTTCATAAGGAACACATCTGTCCAGCCCATATTCCAGATCCCTTAGAACATCCGGATCAGCTCCCTCGTTTATAGTAACACCGGCTGTAGTGTGGGGGATAAATATATGACAGAGCCCGCTGCTTATTCCTGATTCTTTAACTTTATTTTCAATATCTGAAGTGATATTAATAAATTCTTCCTTTTTATGACTCTTAACAGATAATTCAAAAATCATAAAATCAACATAACACACAAGTAATTGTTTTTGCAAATTTTCTGCAGCATTGGTAGAATCAGGCATATGGATACAATCTTAGAATCCTTAAATCCTGCTCAAAGAGAGGCTGTTGTATACCAAGAAGCACCTCTTCTTATACTGGCTGGGGCCGGCAGCGGCAAGACACGCGTACTGACCCGTAGGATCTCACACTTTATTAAGAAAGGCGTAAGTCCCAGCGCCATAATAGCAGTAACATTTACAAATAAGGCTGCGGAGGAGATGCGAAAACGCATCAGCTCTCTTGTGTCCAAATCCTCTGAAATTGGATTGTGGATAGGCACATTCCACTCTGTTTGTCTTAGAATTCTGAAAAGCGAAAAAGTGGTGCCGGATTTCATAATATATGATGATGTAGATCAAACTAAACTCATAAAGGAATGTATTAAGAAATTAAATTTCAGCAGTAAGCAATTTCAGCCTAAAGCCGTTTTGGAAAAGATAAGCAGAGCAAAGGATAAACTTCTTGACGTTGATGAATACAGCGAATTTTGCGGGAATTTTTATGAGAGAAAAGTTGCTGATATTTACAAAGAATATCAAACTCGTCTTGAAGAAATAAAAGCTTTTGATTTTGGGGATCTTATAATGAATACAGTCAAGATATTTAATGACTTTCCTGATATTCTGGATAAGTATCATGGTAAATTCAGGCATATTTTTGTTGACGAATATCAGGACACAAACCATGCTCAATATGAACTAATCCGTCTTCTTTCTGCCGGATGCGAAAGCATATCCGTTGTAGGAGATCCTGACCAATCAATATATAAATGGCGTGGAGCGGATATTTCTAATATCATGAATTTCGAAAGGGATTTTGCAGGAGCCAAGACAATAAAGCTTGAGGAGAATTATCGTTCAACACAGGCAATTTTATCTGCGGCAAATAGTGTGATTAAAAATAACGCAAATAGAAAAGAAAAAGATTTGTGGACTCGTAATCTTAAGGGAGCTAATCCAATATATTATCAAGCATATGATGAAATCGAAGAAGCAAAGTTTATCTCAGAGCAGATAAAAAATTTGCTTATAAATAATAAAACCTATAAGGATATTGCAATATTCTATCGTGTACATGCATTATCAAGATTGCTTGAAGATAATTTCAGACGCAAAAGCATACCATATAAAATAATTGGCGGAGTAAGATTTTATGATAGAAAAGAAGTTAAGGATGTACTTGGATATTTGAGAGTAATTTCAAACCCGGATGACTTAATTAATATAAAAAGAATTATCAATCTGCCTCCAAGAGGCATTGGAGATACAACGTTAAAAAAGCTGACAAAGCATGCGAGTGAAAGAAAACTATCCATATTCAGTCTCTTGGATAAGATTGACGGTGTTTCTGATATAACTTCACGGACAAAAAGCAAGATAAAAGAGTTTGTAAATATTATTAAAAAATATCAGACTTTTAAAGGAAGCATTACTAAAATGGCAAAAGAGCTAATAGCAGAGATAAAATACACGGATTATCTTCATAGTACAGACCCGGGCACTGCGCGTGAAAGAGAAGAGAATGCGTTTGGAGTTGTTTCCGCAATTGCGGAATATGAGGAAAACACTCAGTATCCGCTGCTTAGAGATTTTTTAGATCAGGTTGCGCTTCTTTCCAATGTTGATAACTGGGATTCTGAAAGTAACGCAATTACATTAATGACGATCCATGGCGCAAAAGGATTAGAATTTCCAATCTGTTTTATGGCAGGAATGGAAGAGGATATTTTCCCGCATATAAATTCCTCTATTGAGACAAGTGATCTTGAAGAAGAAAGGCGTCTTTGCTATGTAGGTATGACAAGGGCAAAAGAAAAGCTGTATCTCTCATCAGCTCTAAGAAGAAGGCTTCACGGCGTATGGAGAAACACCATAACATCAAGATTTATAGACGAAATTCCTGACAATTTATTGGTTAAGACATATAAAAGAACTAGTTTAGATAAACCTGTTTTCTCCTCTCAGAATAACTCTACAGATAATAGTCTGAGATATGAAAGCTTGGAAGATGATACGTGTGCATATAAGGTGGGGCAGAGAATTATGCATCCAAAATGGGGACGAGGAACAGTTGTCAGTAAAACTGGGCATGGAGAGAAGACAAAGCTTACAGTTCATTTCTGGAAGGAAAATATTAGAAAAACCTTATTGGTTAAATATGCGAATTTGAGGAATGAATAGTTCTGTAAATCTCCAAAATGCGTTTTGCATTGTGGTTCCATGTATAAGAATTTGTTGCCTTATGCCTTGCATTAGAGCCTAATCTTTTCTTGAGCGCAGAGTCGTTAAAGAGTCTTATAATGTTGCTTGCAAGTTGTTCTTGATTCCCGGGTTTAATTAATAATATTTCTTTTTCGTTTTCAAAGAATCTGTTCATTTGTCCTTGCGCCGGAGCAATAATAGGTTTGCTCATTGCCATATATTCAAAAATTTTAACGGGAGAGCTGTAAATGCTCATATTAGGAAGAACTGTTATATCCATTGCTGCAATATATGCAGGTATATCATTATGCGAAACAGCGCCGGTAAAAGTAACAATATTCTCTAACTTATTATTCTTAACAAGTTTTTTTAATTTATGTTCTTCAAACCCTTCCCCAACTATAAGAAAGTGAATATCAGGTATCTGCTGTTTGCATTTTTCTGCTGCATCAAGGAGTAGAGAGAGGCCCTGTCTTTTGCTGAGACTTCCAACAAACCCAACAACTTGTTTTTTCTCTAGTTTATATTTTTTTCTAATGGGAATTCCTGATATCTCCGGATTAAATTTTTCGGAATCTACACCATCAGGGACTTCAAAAACCTTGTTTTTATCTACTCCTTTTCTGATAACATAGTCTCTAAGATTATCTGTAGTTATAATTATTGCTCCAGCGCTTTTGAATATATTATTTTCCACATATCTGGCTAAAGGTCTGAAATTTAATCTCCGCTTAGGTCCCCACAAAAGAGCTGCATTAACCTCTAACATAAGTGGTATGTTAAATTTTTGAGCTAATTTCATCCCTGCGCTTCCATAAAGCTCATATCTTTCATAGATTAAATCAGGCTTTATATTGTTAAATAGAATCCTGGCTTTTTTGTAGAACTTGTTGCTTGTAAGGGACATTCTCAGATCAGAACCTAATTTCTTTGATGTAAACGGTGAGACTTCGCAAATTTTATATTGATCATTTTTATGGTCTTCTGCGCCCTTATTTGTTGTAATTACAAATACTTCGTGATTCAATTTAATTAGCGCATTAATAACTTCGCGTATATGAATAGAAGCGCCCTTTACTCCCATTATTGGAATTTGGCTGTCTTCGCAGAGGTATGCTATTTTCATATAATCAGAACCTATTTATTTGAAACCTTTCTTCATCTATCATTCGTTTAAGTTTTTTCTTCACTAAATACTTTATCCATTTTCTTGTAACAGGGATTATAGCTACTAATCCAATAAAGTCTGTGATTAAGCCAGGGGTAAGCAAGAGAAGTCCTCCTGATAGTATCATTATTCCATCTAGAATTTCTTCCTTTGGCATAATACCAACAGAAAGTTGGTTTTGAACCTCTCTAATTACCGCTAATCCCTGCCATCGTGCAAGCGAAGCGCCAGAAATACCTGTTGCAATAACAATTAAAATTGCATTTAAGAGACCAATATGACGTCCGATTTTTATTAGCAAAATCAGTTCTGTCATTGGAAGAAGCGTAAAGAGTAGAAGTAAGTAGAAAAACATAACTAGTTAGAACGACAGGTCATCTTTTATAGTTCTCAAAGTATTCATCTCTGACATAGTTACGGATTTTCAGGCGGGCTTCATCCAGAATAGATGTAAACTCTATTCCGCACATTTTCCTTTCTAAATCTTCCCAAGTTACTTTGCCAGAAGCGTCAACATCTTCAGGATTCTCACTAGGAATTGAAATTCTTAGTTTTAATTCTGTTCCTTTTTTTGAGTTAAAGGGTTCATTTAAATCCTCATACTGCAGGCAAAGTCCTCCCTGACTGATATCTTTTGTATATCCATCATGCTTTAATTCAACACATTCTTGCATATCGTATTTAACAGGCAGCGTGTTGTTAATTTTAATAATTCCATATTTTATCCTAAAGGCTTTCTCAAGTCTGATATATTTTCTTCTGTTTTTTTGTGTATCTTTTCTCCAAAACATATTCTTATCCTTTTTTATCTAATCTTAACGCTCTCAAATAAAATATTATATAGATTCTCTGTTTTTTTAACCATT
This sequence comes from bacterium, assembly GCA_030631525.1. GTDB lineage: Bacteria > JAHJDO01 > JAHJDO01 > JAHJDO01 > JAHJDO01 > JAHJDO01. The sequence continues at coordinate 2,246 of DAOVKY010000024.1, read as the reverse complement.
CTGTCAATACTAAAGTTTAGCGCTCTTTTCTTTGCTTCTTGTCCCATCTTTTTTGCCAGTTCTTGATTATTAATTAGATTGAGGCTATATAAAGCCAGATCTTCAGGAGATTGAGCAGGAATAATAAAACCAGTTTTCCCATGTTCAACAACCTCGCTGTTCCCTCCAACATCAGTCACAACAACAGGTTTTCCAGAAGCCATGGACTCTAGGATCGTTATGGATAATCCCTCTCTTAAAGAAGCCAGAACAGATATATCGGACATTGCGAGAATCTGAGGAATGTCCTCTCTCAAACCTGCAAATACTACATTCTTGCTAATCCCTAAATCCTCTGACATACTCTTTAACTGGCTTCGCAATGGGCCATCACCTACAATTAAAAATTTTACGTTTGGTTTTTTCTTTCTTATTATTTGAGCAGCTTTTAAAAAGCAAACGTGTCCTTTTTGTTGGTGTAAGCGTCCTATTGTCGTTATAACTTTTTCGTCAGGTTTTATCCCAAACTCTTCTCTTTGTTTGTTTGTATTCACATAAGTTTGAAATTTTGAAATATCAACCCCATTATGAATTGTAATAATTTTATGTTCATGAATCCCTATTTTATTAACATAAAAATCTTTGACCGCATCAGACACAACAATAATTTTATTTGTAATTCCTGCTAATACTCTGTCACTCAATCTCTGAGGAAATTTCTTCCATGAGTCTATGTTGTGCTCATTAGCTATTATTATTGGTACGCCTGCTAATTTAGCAGCTATTCTGCCTGCAAGGTTTGCCCTATATAGATGAGTGTGGACAATGTCTATCTGCATCTTTTTCATAAGGCGTGCCAGTCTCATTATGCCTGCTATGTATTTCCCATCAAAATCCAGTCGTGCTCTCATTTTAAATTTAATAATAGGAATATTCAGAGATTCTATAGTATCTGCCAGTTTATCCCGTTTAAAAAGGCAGCACAGATAAACCTTATATTGATACTTATCTAATCTTGGAAGTATGGATGTCAGTGTTCTTTCAACCCCACCCATTTCAAGAGAAGGGATTATGCGGAGAATTCTAACTGGCTTTTTCATAGCAGCGTTATTGTATAGGCAAGTACTAATTTGGTCAAGCGCGTTACATAGAAATTCCACAATTTCCAATTAGCAGCAAGATTCATCTTGCTCAATCAACGAAAATTTAGTATATTTCGGGTAGTTTTATAATGGGGAAGTTGGAAAGTGTTTCATATATTAATTATTGAGCAGCATAATTAGGATAGTCTGTGATTATCTGCGAAGAATTTGAAAAAAAAATAACTGTTTGGTCTGTGCTTGGTGTGGGCATATCTCTCATCGTCTTTGGAGTTGCAATATTATACAGCAAATGGATTAACAATCTATTCCTGTCTGCCATTTCCCTCTGGAGAGAAAGACCGCCCGACACGCAGATGTTTGTCAAATTACATCTTTTTGGTATGGATGCTCTATTAGTTGGTGTCGTGGCTGTTGTCATTGGCTGGCTGGTTCATCTGAAATGGTCTCTGGCGGTCTCTCTGGCGCAAAACAAGTGTATTTCATTGGGGGCGACAATATGTGCAATTCTACTTATCTGGTTGCTTATCGCAGTCAAAGTGTTTTACTTTCACTACATTTCTAATGAAGTTGATGGTTTACCATTTGCTAAGCAGTTTGTTGAACCTAATTGGCTGCCGAATGATTGGTTCTTAAATCTTGATATTGCCCACCGTCAACCGTTTAACTTAATTCTTGGCACACTTGTTTCCTGGTTAGGTTTTCAATATGGATGCTATACAGGGCGATTATTGGTTTACTTACTCTTAGCTATTGCTATATATACCTTTTTCAGGACGTTTCATTTGCGATTTTCGCTTGGACTTCTAGTTTTATTATTCTTTCTTGACAAACAGTCTTTAATTGCAGGTGAGTGGATTGTAGGCGGAGTTGATCCAAAAACAATCGCATATGCATTTGTTCTTCTTTCATTCTCAACTTTCTTTCGCAAACGTTACTTGATGGGATTTGCATTTGCTGGCGCAGCAATCTCTTTTCACGTCTTGGTGGGATTGTATGCCATGTTCTGCATTGCAGTTGCTGTACTGCTTAATAAGACTTGGCGTTCTGAATGGCGGATATACAGCAGTCATTCTTGGCCCATTTTTATAACCGGTATTTTCGGTTTAAAAGCAGTTGTAAGTCAACTATTTACGCAAAGCAATGTAGATGCATCCAGAGTCTGGG
>DAOVKY010000088.1 GCA_030631525.1 bacterium | reverse complement strand
TGACTTAGGCCGTTTTAGAATAAATGTTCATCTTGAAAAAGGCAATGTAGAAGCAGCCTTTAGAAGCATAGCATTAAATATTAGAACACTCAAAGACCTGGAGCTGCCTTCTGTTGTTACAGAGCTTTCACGCAAACCAAATGGGCTGGTTTTGATTACCGGACCAACCGGCGTTGGAAAAACCACAACGCTTGCTGCAATGCTTGATTTGATAAATAGCGAGAGGGCTTCTTTGATTATTACAGTGGAGGATCCCATTGAGTATCTTCATAGCCATAAAAAAAGCATAATAAAGCAACGCGAGGTGCATTCTGACACTAAGTCTTTTGCAAATGCGCTGAAACATGTTTTGCGCCAGGATCCGGATGTAATATGTGTAGGTGAGATGCGTGATCTGGAAACTATATCCACAGCTCTAACAGCAGCAGAAACAGGTCATTTGGTTTTAACAACCCTGCATACGCCGGATGTTGAGCAAACAGTGGATAGGATTATAGATGTTTTCCCTCCTCATCAGCAGCAACAGGTCAGAATTCAGCTTGCAGGAAGCATTCAGGGAATAATTTCTCAGCAGCTTTTCCCAAGGATAGATAGAACCGGAAGAATAGTCGCAACAGAAATTCTTATTGCAACTCCTGCTGTGAGAAACGTAATAAGAGAACAAAAGACAGAACAGATTTCTACAATACTTCAAACTGGCGGTAAATTCGGCATGCATACCATGGATAAATCCATTAAGGAATTGTATCAGCGAGGTGCTATTTCTTACGAATCAGCTATTGCAAAGGTCAAGAATCAGTCCGAATTCAAGAAGCTGTGAGAGAAAAATATCAGGACATCTTAAAAAAATCCATCCATGTTCTTACCGTACTTGTTGTTTTATGGTTTGGGCAGAGAAGCTTCAGGTTATTAATTATTGCAAAACAGTCAGGGGATGCTGGCGGCGCAATTGTCAATCTGCTTCTGGTTGTTTTCTGGGCTTTGTGTCTTGGCGCTCTGTTAGCTCCTGATTTTTCCAGCTATCTGGCTGATAAATTCTTTGGACTTATTTTCCCAAAAAACAAAGGTAAGGTAGCAAAGGAATACAGCCGTATAAAAGCGTTAACTGCTCAGGGACATTATGACAAAGCAATAGAGGAATATAAGAAAGAGCTTGATAATGACACTATGAATTATAATCTGATACTGGAGATTGCTCAGATATATCATGAAAATCTTAAGAGTTATAATTTAGCTGTTGAATACTATAATAAAGCATTAGGCTTCATTACGGATAGCAATACATGGGTATTTGTAAAAAACAGGTTAGCTGATATATATGTCAATAATCTGGATAGTAAAGATAAAGCCGCTGTTGTATTAAATGATATAATTACAAAACTTCCTGATACCAAATATGCCCAGCAGGCTGGTGATAGAATAAAAAACTTGTAGTTTTTTAGACAAATTCTCCAGATATTTTCGTCTTTATATATGAAAGATAAAAAAGCATGACATCCGACAGTATTGAGAAAGAGATAAAGGAACTTTTAAGAGATGATAATTCGAAAGCACTTGAAATTATCTATGACTATTTGGGAAGAAAGCTGTATGGATATTTACTTACAATACTATGTTCAGAACAAAAAGCAGAGGACGTGATGCAGAACGTGTTTGTAAAGATCGCAGAAAAGAGGGATAGAATTGCAGAGGCAAATAACATAACAGGATATATCTTCAAAGTAGCGCGAAATGAAGCTATGGATTATTTTAGGAGACAGTCCAAGAATCATGAAGATATCTCTAAATACGAAAATATTCTTTGTGTAAAAGAAGAACATAAAGATAAAGTTGATGCGGAAGAAATAAAGGAAATATCCAAATCATTGAAAATCCTGCCTCAGAAGCAAAGAGAAATAATAAGCATGAAGATTTTTCAGGACATGACATTTGAAGAAATTTCAAGAGCTTTAAGAATTTCTCAGAATACAGCAGCAAGCCGCTACCGCTACGGGATAGAGAAGTTGAAAAACAAACTCAGGGGATTTAAGAATGGAATATAAGGATATAGAAAGATACCTCTCAAGTTTCAAAATCAAGGAACCTAAAGAGGAGTTAAAAGACAAAGTTCTCCTTCAATCAAAATCTGTTTGGGACAAGAAGGAAGAATTTTCTTTCAGATTCAACTTAAGCCTGTTTGCCAAGGGCTATGCTTGTGCTCTCACGCTGGTTTTAATTGTAAGTATCATCAGCGCAAAAATTGACAGTTCTTTAACTGATAATCTGCTTAACGGCAGGATTACAGTCGTAAAACGTGTTGAAGAAAATAAGGATATGGAGAATCTATATGCGGACTTAGGGCTTGAATACAAAAATTACAGATTATTAGCAAAATTAATCCCAAAAGAAGAGGATTCTGAAATGCAAACAGACATATTTGAACAGCAAAAACAAATAATGAAAGAATTAAACTTAACAAATGGAGGGTTGTCATGAGAATATTGAAAAAAATACTGAAATGGACAGGAATTGTCATAGGCGGATTATTGATACTGAGTATTACTGTTCATACTGTTCTGAACATTGTGTGGGGGAGAGAACTTCGCGCCAAACTCGCAGAGCTAAAGGCAAAGGGTGAGCCAATAACAATTGCAGAGATCAGACCTGCCCCAGTGCCTGATAATGAAAACGCAGCTGTGCTTTTGAATAAGGCGTTTTTGCTTATGACATCTGAAGGAGGGAAGCCTTATATTCCAAATAAAGATGGCGGCAAACTTAACAAAACAATTACAACTATTGAAGATGTCAGGTCTTTTTCAGACATTTCCAAATGGACAGAAAAACAAAGACGAGAAATCTCTAAACTGATTAATTCTTCTGATATGCAGTATATTTACGCTCTTCTTGAACAGGCTTCAAGGAGACCTGAGTGTAATTTCAATCTGAAGTATGAAGATGGAGCTGGTGCTCTCCTTCCTCATTTAGCAAAAATGAGAAGTGTTGCAAGATTATTATGCGCAAAGGCATTAATTGAAGCCGATGCAGGAAATTCTGACAAAGCTTTTGATACAATTCTCGTGGGATTGAGGATGTCAAATCATCTAAAAGATGAACCTTCTTTAATTTCACAACTTGTAAGAATAGCATGTGATATGCTCATCATAGACTGTATTGAACAAACATCAAGTAAATACACTATCTCTCAAGAAAAAAGGAGAAGTCTCATCATTGAGCTAGAAAATCATGTTGGATCAGAGCCATTTAAAAAGTGCATGGACGGAGAAAGGGTCTGCCTAGGAGGAGTAGAATTTAATAAGTTACTTAACAAAAAATATTCTACAAAAGAATTAAATACTATTTTGGGAAGCAGTAGTAATGAATTATTCCTCACATTATTTTATCTGGAATATACCACTCCATTTAAATCGCTTCTCAAAAAAGATTTTGCCTGCTATATGAGTTTACTCTCTGAGATGAAGAAGCTATACAACATGCCGTATCCTGAAAGCGTAATTGCAGGGAATAATATATTTAGATCAAGCATTCCTAGTTACTGCGTGCTGACGAGAATGCTTATTCCTGCACTAACTAGAATCAGAGAACAGATGTCAATTCATGAAGCGAAAATTCAGGTATGCAGAATAGGTCTTGCTCTCAAGATATATAAAGCAAAATATGGAACGTATCCAGAGTCGTTAGCTAAACTTGTTCCTGATATTTTGGAAGAAATTCCATCCGATCCATTTACAGAAAAGAGTCTTGTTTATCGCAAATCAAAAGATGGGTTTATACTTTATAGCCTCGGACCCAATATGAAAGATGATGGAGGAACAGCAAGACCTAAGAGAGCAGCCAAGACTGATGATGAAAGAGAAGCAAGAAAGAACTACGATATTGTCTGGAAGTGTGAGAAGTGATGCGGAAAAAATATGTTTTGAAACTTGTATAATGACCAATGAACATGGTCATATGACCTATTTTGTCAGTAGGTTGAATTCATAAATAGCCAAAACTGTATCACCGTATCTTCTTGATTTAACAAGGCATAATTCTTTAATGTCTGAACAAGGCAGTGTGTTTCTTTTGGAATGTTCAATAACTAGGACAGCTTCGCTATTCAGTATATCTTTAAGACGTGGATTATTTATAATTTCCTCAAGTTTTCCTGTATTATATGGAGGGTCAATTAAAACAATGTCAAATTTCTTATTCTTGCCGGCAAAGTAGTTTATGGCTTTGTATGCATCTCTCACATATGCAGAACCTTTGACGTCCAACCCAAACTTGTTCAAATTTTTACGGATAACGCGTACGCATCTTGGATTGTTATCTATAAATACAACGTTCTTTGCTCCTCTGCTAAGCGCCTCTATTCCAAGACTGCCTGAGCCGGCAAAAAGATCAAGTACTTCTGCATCAATAACCTTATCACCCAGCATACTAAACAACGCTTCCTTAACTCTGCCTAACGTAGGACGTGTTTTTCTGCTGGGTATGGTTTCTAATATGGCTCCTTTGTTATCTCCCGCGATTATACGCATCTTTTTCTAAATCCGAAATTCGAAACAAATCTTAATTTAAAAACAATGTCAAATGCCAAAACACATTAGGGCAGGTGCAAGACCTGCCCCTACATTTCCCGATTTCCACATTGTAGGGGCGGGGCTTGCCCCCGCCCATTCCCAGTCTAATTTTTTTGATATTTGGATTTTGTCATTTGTCATTTAGATCATTTATCCTACTTTTACTAAATCAATCCTGTGTTTGAAGCTCTGCAAAAAATTTCTCTTAATAAGAT
>DAOVKY010000029.1 GCA_030631525.1 bacterium | reverse complement strand
TTTCCGATAATTTGATTTCTGTAAGTATTTGATTCCCGCTGTGCTCGCCGAAGCGAAGTGGAGGCGATTGGTTTAAATAAATATATAATTAATGAGGAGTGAATATGAGAGACTTTGATCGATATGCTAAATTTAGCAAAAGAGATTCAGGAAGATTTGACGGAAGGGATTCCGGAAGACGCAGCTTTGAAAAGCAGATGCATGAAGTAACCTGCGATAAATGCGGTAAGAGATGTGAAGTTCCTTTCAAACCTACTGAAGGCAAACCTGTTTTTTGCAGTGATTGTTTTGAAAAAACTGGAAATTCCAGTAGATATGGTGACAGAGATTCAAAAAGATTTGATAGAGGAAGCTATAATAGATCAGGAGGAAGAGATTCCGGAAGATTTAGCAGGAGAGATTCCGGATCAAATAAACCTGAACAATTTGTAAAAGAGTTTGACCAGCTTAACAGAAAACTTGATGCCATATTAAAAGCATTAGAAGTTTCAAAAAAGGAACAGGTTGCAGAAAAACCTGTTAAGGCGCCTAAAAAAACAGAAAAAAAAGTTGCGGGGAAAAAGTCAGTGAAAAAGGTTGTGAAAAAGAAAGAACAGCCTAAAGTAAAGAAGAAAAAGCCTGCGGCAAAAAAACCAGTTAAAAAATCAGGATAAATAGTACGAATGTGTCGGACTTATGAAGAGTATTCGGATAATGGCTGCGATTGTAAGAAGCACTGCTCCGATAAACAGATACTTTGAAAACTTATCCCTGTCTTTTGCGTAGCTCAAAATCATAAATGGAAAGATGGCAAATGTTGTTCGTGTTATTGCAGCAAATTCTTCCCAGATAGGAAAGCACAAAAAGATTGATACAAACGCCTGAATAAACAAGTTCCATTTGTATATATTCCTGTTCCTTGAAAGCTTTATTGCGGAAACAGCAAGAACCAACATCACAAAGCAGAAGTAAGGAATAACACTTATTTCTCTAAGTATGTGTTTAATACCTCCGCTTAGATTTATATTGCTTATATGTTGCATTATTCCGGCAAATGGCAATGTGAGGTGCCCTGAGGATCCGAGAAACGGTATCTTTCCAAGCCTCTGATACAGAAAAAATTGAAGAAGAATAAAAGGTATGAAAGATAAAGCGATTACAAGGCTGTTTTTATACCTTTTCCCAAAAAATTCATAGATTAAAAAAACCAGTATTATAAGTCCCGCAATTTCCCTTGTAAGAAGGGCAAGAGAAAAGAAAAGAGCTGTTAAAGTTGTCTTCTTCTCTTCATAAAAATAAATTCCTATCAGTATCAAACATAGATAAAGAGGTGTTGTTAGATCATATTGCAGGGCAATAATATTGCCAATGCCTAAAGCAAAAATCAAGCTGTACCATACGCTTATTCCGCGTTTTTTAAGCAGAAAAGACAGAAATAGAGTTCCTATGAGAATAGAAAAAATATTTACAATTAAAAGGCTGTACGGCAGGAGGCTTCTTCTGCCAAAAGCCAGAATGTGCGCTAGAAACGGATAAAGAAAACGCTGATATTTTTTTAAATCTATGCGGTGAAAATCTGTTTTTATAAAAGGATCCGACGCTGCGTAATAATATGCTTGCCCATCGTATCCACTGATATTTTCCATAATTATAAAATTCGGAGGAACTAGTTTTTTTATAACGAAAGGACTCTTTTCTCCAAAATTTATAAAGCAGCTTAAGTTAAAGTCATATCGGCTTGCAATAATGCCTATAATAACAAGATAAAAGAGAAAGGTGATAAGGAGTAGTTTAAGTAAACAGGTATTCTTTTTCATTTAATCCATGAAACGATATTTTATCAATGTCCAAATCGCAGAAAAACCATCTCTCCAGCAGATCTTCTTCCCTTCTGAATAATCTCTTCCATAATAAGAGATTGGCATTTCATACACCCTGTAGTGCTGTTTAAATATCTTTGCAGTAATTTCAGGTTCTATGTTAAAACGCCTTGACTTTAAATTAAGTGAATCCAGAACTCTTTTTGTCATAACTTTATAACATGTTTCCATATCGGAAATTGTTGTGTTGTACAGCAAATTTGTTATTAGTGTCAGGAATTTGTTTCCTACCAAATGCCAGAAAAGATACATTCGCTGAGGCTTGCCGCCAGACAGCCTTGACCCGTAAACAACATCAGCAAACCCGTCAGTAATAGGCTTTATCAGATCTTTAAGTTCTTCAGGCTCATATTCTAAATCAGCATCCTGAATTGTTATAATCTCGCCTTTAACATGCTTGAAACCTGTACGCAAGGCTGCCCCTTTGCCTTGATTGGAAACATGATAAAAAATCATTACTTCCGGATATTTGCCGTCCATTCTTTCTTTTAGAAGCTCACAGGTGCCGTCTGTAGAACAGTCATCAACAATTATTATCTCTTTTTCTAAATCAAGAGCCATAACCTTTTCTACAATCTTAAGTATGGTCTTTTTTTCATTATACACAGGCACAACAATAGAAAGTTTCATATATGACTCCTGCATAAGTTATGTGTTTTTTACCAGCATACGCAGCCCTTTTAGTATTGCAGAAAACCCGCGCTTTTTCAAAATAGTTTTAATTACAGACGGCCTTTTTATGACATTTTTGAATAGATAATATCTGTTAACTCCCTTTCTTATTCTCTTCCAAATTTTCTCAAGCTCGTCAGATGATAAGCTTCTAGTCCGCATAACAGCGTGCGCTCCAACACGCACCCGTTCCTCGACTATAAGGTTATAAATATCCTCTACATTAAGCAAGCTTTCTTTCTCTGCAATGTCATAAAGTTGTGTTTTGGGATATGGAAACGCCATTGCAAGATGGATATTATCAGCATCCAGTTCCTTTGCAAGCTCAAATGTTCTATTCAGTGTGCTCTTATCATCCCATGGCATACCTATTATTAAATCACAGTTTGCCTTTATACCAGCATCTTTTGTCTGTTTAATAACATCTATTGCTTCTTGATTTGAGAAATTCTTCTGCATATCTTTCCTGCCTGATGAATCTCCTGATTCTATGCCATACTCTATGAGTTTGCATCCTGCTCTAGCCATTTTCTCAAGGAGTCTTTGGTTAATACAATCTATTCTGGTTAAACAGCGCCACTGGAGATTGAGATTTTTATCTATTATTTCATCACATATTTTGTGCGCGCGCGATTGATCAAGAGTAAAGGTCTCATCCCAGAAGAAAAACCCACAAATTTTATATCTATCCACAACATACTCCAGCTCTTTGAGAACTCTTTCAGGAGACATTGCCTTCCACTTACGGTCATATCCCCTCCATTTGCTTGAGCCTATTATACAAAAAGGGCATGCATATGGACAATCCCTTGTAGTTCTTATTCTAATCCCGGGAACCAGTTTCTCATGAAAAGGAAGATCCAAGTAGCCAATTGAATATTTATTCATTGGAAATAGATCATATGCCATAAAAGGCAGCTCATCCAATGATTTCATGATATCAGCAAAACCTGTTGCAACAATCTTTCCATCCGCATCTTTAAACGCTATACCTTTTACATTTTTTAACTCTAATCCCGTATTTTTGATTATGTCAGGGATAACTATCTCAGGCTGTCCTCGTACAATTATATCTAAGCTCATAAAATCCTCTAACATTCGTTCCGGATATATAGGAGCCAGCACAGTTTCTATAAGAATTGTTTTAACATTTTTTCCAAACTTTTTTTTCGCAATATCCGCTACTTTCATATCATGAGCTATCAAGCCAGCTGCTGATTGGAATCTCACTGCATCACACTCAGGCATTTGCTCCTCAAGTTCCTCCCAACCTAATTCAAGAGCATTTCCATCAATAACCTGAACATCAGAAACATGTTTTAACACACTCCCGATCTGCGCAAGTCTGAGAGGGAAAGGCACGTATTTGACATTCTGAAAACATATTTCATCTCTGAGAGTGTAGAGCTTTTTCTCATATTTAGGAGGATTTATCAATAATATATTCACTTCACTTTCATCCCATAAACCTTAACTTTAAGACCATGAAAAACGACTCTACAGCAATGGCTTTTGACAGCTTTGATTTCCCAAACTGGCGATCTACAAAGACAATGGGAATCTCTCCTATTTTGTATCCTTTTCTCTGACATTTAAACAATGTCTCAATTCCATATCCATATCCATGAGAATATAGATGTTCCACATCAATATGGTCAACAACTTCTCTCTTATAACATCTAAATCCCCCTGTGCAATCCATGGCAAAAAGACCTAATATTATTCTGGCATATATATTCGCTCCTTTGCTCAGCAGCTTTCTACCTATCCCCCAATTTTGAGTCCCTCCACCTTTAACATATCGCGACCCGATAATTACGTCATATTCCTCCATTTTACTCAGCATTTCCGGTATATATTTGGGATTATGTGAGAAATCCGCGTCCATTGTTAATATATATTCTGCACTTGTATTTTTGAGAGCATATTTCAATCCTGCTTTATGAGCTGCAGCAAACCCAGCTCTGTTCTCTTTATGCAGATGATAAACTTTATATGGGAACTCAATGTGAAGTCTATCAACAATTTTGCCAGTACCGTCAGGAGAATTATCATCTACGACTACAACTCCTATATCTATGGGAATATTCAGTACTTGGCGAATAAGCTTTTCTATATTTTCTGCTTCATTATATGTTGGGATTGATACTATAGCTTTCATAATTTTAGAACCATTCCAGAAATTTTCTCATTTTGGGAGACATTGCATTCACCTGTTCCTGTGAAACTAGTTTATTCCAGATTAGTTTTCTTATCATAACACGAGGTCTCATGGTTTTATCTCTTATGAATTTTTTTACAGGGCTGTATGTTCTCTCATAATATTGAAGAGGCACTGGAGTTCCTCCATACTGCTTCTTCCATTGGAAATGCGAGGATTTTGGAGCAGTGCTTCCAAAATCTACATATTCAAATCCTCTATTGCACGCATCTTGGATTGTGAACCAAGCTAAGAGGTTATTCGGATGATAACTAAGATACTCCCGTATTGATACATTTCCAACCATGTAACAGATCTTTTTGGTATAGTAATTACAATTCATCGCAATTGGCTTATTATTTAAGTGTGCTATATGAATATGAATTTTATTCTTATCAAATAAATCAAAAGGCATAAAGAATTCTTTTTCCAATGGTAATTTATTATGTAATTTCTTATAAACATGAAGAGTCATTTTGTAATAATCCTGCAAATATTTCCATTGATTGTCTAAAATTTTAACCCCTTGTCTCTCTGCGCTTCTAACTTTTCTTCGAATGTTTTTGCTAAAATTAGTTTTCCATATATTCTCGGAGGATCCAAGTTTAAAAGTAAACGTATATGGCCTTTTCCCCTCCTTATACCTTGCTCTAAACCCTAAACTTAATAATTTTTTTATTATTCCCTTAGTATCTCTATATGGATTTAAGAGAATGTACGTATATGATATCCGCTCTTTCTTACATATGTTATCAAAAAAATCCAGCAGTAAGTCTTCTGTCTTTTCATCTAATGCTATTGGTCCGCCATATCTTCCCGAAGATGGCATTGAATGGATACTAGTATTTAAGAACATAGAAATTTTTATAAATGGGAATATGCCCAGAATGTCTTTATTAGAATTCTCGGCTAATATAAAAAACGCCTTGTGCCCTTGTGACTCGTAAAATTTTTTCCATTCATAGTATTGGAAAAAGCTGCCATTATTATTATTTACAAACTTATCCCATTTGCTGCTATCCTGACTTGTCGCTTCTCTTATAGTTTCCATTCCATTCTTGCAAGTGTATTTATTTTGCTGAGGTTTGTCCACTTAATATATCTCAACTTACTAAACATCCTAATATTTGCCCAGAATTCTCTATTAAACTCTAAAAGCTCTCCCTCATGAGAAGGAAACACGATGAATAATTCCTTATCTGGTCTGAAATCTATAACATTCTTTAGCATATTCAATGTTAATCTAGGATGATGAATAGGATAAAAAACACTTTGAATCTCTATTATTTTTTTTGATGGAGAAAGAATAAAAGGTTCTCCTCTCTGAGGAATCTTATCATCCTCAATGAATTTTTCCCCAAATGTATTTGTGTGATTTCTGCGTATAGAGCAATCAACTCTTATGCCAAAACCTTCTAGTTCTGCTATTATATCGTCAGTAAGAAACCACCATCCTGCAACATAGGTAATTGGATTCACTCCTTGCTCTTTAAACCAATTAAATTCTGAATGCATCTGTTCCTTAATAAGTCTGAAATCATAGTTTAAATGATTTATCGGCACCATAGTATGTTCATTTGATAACGGGGTAAAAAAGTGCCCATGATATCCAATTTCAGCAAAGTCAGATATATTTCTTACCCTTTTCCCATACTCCTCAATAGTAATAGCGAATTTCTTCAACTGGCACTGTGTTTGAGTACAAAATGGCGTTGTAATACATAAAGTTACTTTTGTATTAGTATAATCAAGAAATTTCTTGCAGAAATCCATGAGTTTATCAAATGTCCTTTTATTCGCTATTGCTTCAGTATGAAAGACAAAATTTATATTTATCGGCTTCTTTCTATGAATCTCAGGAAAAGAAGAAAATGTCCATAGCAATGCATTCAACACATACAAAATATTCTTCTTTATTCTATGTCTAGTTTTCATCAAGTACCTTTATTATTCTCTCTGCTCTCATGTCCCAGCTGTATTGTTTAACATCTTCATATGCTCTTTGCGACAGTTTGTTTGCAAGCTCGCGATCATCAAGCAGTTCTTTGATTCCTCGCGCCAGATCTTTTGAGTCCCCCGGCTTAACCAGTACAGCATTTTCATGATCTGTAAGCACCTCCCTTATTGTTGGGAGGTCAGATGCGATTATTGGTAAACCTGCTGCCATATACTCAAACATCTTCAAAGGAGAAGTAAAATATCTGCTGGTTACGTTGTCTGCCAATGGAATAATCCCGACATCTGCCTCTTTTAAATATTTTTTAATATCCCTGTGAGGAACAAATCCAACAAATCGCACCCTGTCCTCTACCATAACTTCGTTCGCTAGATTCTTTAACCTGTATATATCCTTCTCGTAAGAAAGTCCGCCAACAATTGTGAGAATAGCATCTGGTATTTCTCTCAATGCTTTCACTAAAACATCAACTCCCTTCCATGGGTGTAACTGCCCGTTGTAAATCAAGCTTCTGCTGTGTTGTTTTTTTAAAAAACAAATCGGCGGTTTTTCTGAAATCATTACTCCATTTGGAATTATTGCGGCTGTTCTAGAAATGCCAAGATGTTTTTGCATTGTATGCTTTAAACTGTTAGACGTTACAATCAGCCCATCTACATTTATTAAAATTTTTGTTTCTCTTTTTAAGATTTTGCCCAGCCTATTCTTATCCGGAGTAATTCCATCAGATAATAATTTTTGCATTTCTTTTTGTTCCATAGACTCAAGTGAATGCGCTTCATATAATAATTTGCATCTTAATAAACTTTTGACCATTAACAGATATCTCGCCATACGAATCTCTCGCAGGTATATAACTCTGATATTTCTGAATACTCTAAGGAAAAATATGGTTAAAAAACACAACAAGTAAAATGAATAACCCCAAATAAGATGTATATGAATATTCAAAACAGGCAATCTGATTATATGTAAATTAGTGTGA
>DAOVKY010000026.1 GCA_030631525.1 bacterium | reverse complement strand
TTTGGCAGAGGTTTTGCGTTTCTGCATTTAGGATAGCCGCTGCATGCTAAGAATTTTTGTCCTCGTCGGTTTATTTTTATTATCATTTTACTTCCGCATTTCTCGCAAACCTGATCCGATTCTTCAGGAGGCTTTCTTTCTACGATCTTTCCTTCCTTATCAAGACTCTTTGTGTTCTTGCATTTAGGATAACTGCTGCATGCTAGGAATTGCCCGCCTCTGGATGTTCTTATCAGCATAGGGCTCCCGCATTTCTCGCACTTATATTCGGTTTCCTGCGTAGGTATGTCCTTTATCAGTGGGTCATCATTTTCAATAGCTTTTGTTTGTCTGCATTTTGGGAATGAAGTACATGCATAGAATCTTCTGCCAAATCTCCATCTAATAACCATAGGACTTCCACATTTTTGACATTTTACATTGATCTTTTCCGGAGTTCCAGCTTGTGTAAGATCTTTTTCGAAATTCACATAAAACTGCTTAAGTACATCAATCCAGTCTTTTTTGCCGTTTTCAATCAGGTCAAGAAGTGATTCCATATCTGCGGTAAACTTTATATCAAGGATGTCAGAGAATTTTTCAATCAAAAAATTATTTGTAAGTACTCCGGTATTTGTAGGATGAAAGAATCCTTTTATCTTTATTACGTATTTTCTGTTCTGTATGGTATTGATTGTCGGCGCATAAGTTGAAGGCCTTCCTATTCCCTTCTCATCCAATGTGCGTATCAAGGTGCCTTCTGTATATCGGGAAGGCGGCTTTGTGAAATGTTGTTCAGGTAATAATTTTAGCAGTTTCAATATAGCGCCTTCTTTTAAAGGAGGAAGTTTTGGCTCGTCTTCTTTAGTGTTATTTCCGTGGATTGCCATATATCCCGGGAATAAGACAGTTGATCCTGAAGCGGTAAAAATATAGTCGCCTGCTTTAATCTCCACGACTGTGGACTGAATAATTGCAGGCGCCATCTGGCTTACAACAAATTTATTCCATATAAGCTTGTACAACTTAAACTGATCATCTGTAAGAAATTTTTTGATTGTTTCAGGATCTTTTGAAGCGCTTGTCGGGCGAATTGCTTCATGCGCATCTTGCGCTGTCTTTTTGCTTTTATAAAAATTAGGTTTGGGAGGCACATACTGCTCTCCGTATTTATTTTTTATGTAATTTCTCACTGCATTAAGAGCTTCTGCTGATACGCGCACAGAATCTGTACGCATGTAAGTGATCAATCCTGCTGTGCCTTTACCAGTTTCAATTCCTTCATAGAGTTGCTGCGCAATTCTCATAGTTCTTGTAGATGAAAAATGCAATTTTGAACTTGCCTCCTGCTGAAGCCTGCTTGTTATGAATGGAGGAGAGGCGGATCTTTTTTGAGTTTTTATATCTGTCTTGGATACAACAAATTGCGCATTTTTAACATTCTCAGCTATCTTGTCCGCTTGCGCTTTATTTGTAACCTTAAGCTTAGACAATTTCGCTTTCAAATTTTCGCTGGCAGAAGTTTCAAGGTCAGCTATTATTGTCCAATACTCTTCAGGCTTGAATTTCTGAATCTCTCTCTCTCTGTCAATTATAATTCTTACCGTAACAGACTGAACTCTTCCTGCGCTTAAGTTCCTTCCCACTGTTTTCCACAGAACAGGACTGATTTTATACCCTACAACCCTGTCCAGAATTCTTCTAGCCTGCTGAGCATTTACTTTATCCATTTTAATATCCATGGAATTATCAAAAGCTGTCTTTACTGAAGATGAGGTAATCTCATGGAGAAGGACACGAAAGACCTTTTTATCCTTGCATATTGAGTTTTTTAAATGCCATGATATTGCTTCGCCTTCTCTGTCCGGGTCAGTTGCAAGATAGACTGCTTTAGCCGCTTGTGCTTGCGCAGCCAGTTCTTTCAGGATTTTTTGTTTGCCTTTTATAACAACATACTTTGGTTTGAAATCATGCTCAATATCTACTCCCAATTCTTTTACAGGCAGATCTATAATATGCCCCATGGATGCTTTTACAACAAAATCAGAACCTAAATAGCGGTTAATTGTTTTTGCCTTTGCAGGCGATTCAACAATAACAAGTGATTTAGCCATGTTTTATATCCTTATAAACATTTTTCCAGGAACTTGCTTTATAATCTTTTTAAGCTCCAGGGTCAAGAGAATCTGCGATAGGGCGCCAATTGAAAATTGTGTCTTATCCATAATCTTATCTATATGAACAGGTTCGTCGGACAGAGTATCATATATCTTCTTTTCTTCTGGAGACAGATTTGCCGGCTTTAGAGGTGCGTTCTCTCTGGTTTTTTTACGCGTTATTTTATTCGTATACATTGTTGGCTGGAGTTCAGTAAGTACATCCTCAACATTCTGAACCAGTTTCGCTCCATGCTTTATTAATCCATTCACCCCCTCCGAATTTTGCGCGTTGATTTTTCCCGGCACAGAGAAAACCTCCCTGCCTTGTTCTAAAGCAAATCTGGTTGTAATAAGCGAACCGCTTCGCGCTGAAGCCTCAGTAACAATTACTCCCAGAGATAGTCCGCTGATTATCCTGTTTCTTCTTGGAAAGTTCTCTCTTGACGGAGAGGTTCCCATGCCGAATTCTGAGATTATAGCGCCTTGCTTCTGAATTTGTTCCGCAAGCTCCACATTCTCTTTTGGATATACAATGCCCACTCCACACCCTAAAACAGCAATAGTTTTGCCTCCTGCATCAAGAGCTGCCTTGTGAGCAATGGAGTCTATTCCTCTTGCCATTCCACTCACAATTATAAAGCCCCGCAGGGAAAGTTCCATACTCAGCTCTTTTGTGATTTTTTCGCCGTAAGGAGAGGCTTTTCTTGTTCCAACTATAGCTATTGATGGAATAAACTCGACAGGAGAATTGCTTTTAATATAGAGAACTGCTGGTGGAGAATGGATATTCTTTAGATAAAAAGGATACTCATCATCAAGAATTGTGATAATTTTTATACCTTTTTCTTTAATTAAAGCTAGTTCCTGCTCTATATCAACAATCTTTTCCCAACATATTATGTTTTTCAAAACGCTTCTTCTCAGACCGCTGGCTTTCCTTAACCCATTCTCTGACATCTCTAATACTGCCCTTGGCTCTCCAAGTTTATCTATCAGGTTTTGTATGCCAACCGGCCCCAAGCCTGGAATCAGATTCAAAATTATAAGCGCTGTACGATTATCCATGCCCTACACTTTATATAAATTGAATTTAAAATACAAGAAAAACCAAAAATGCATCTTCGGATGAAGCAATCTTCGAAAGGCAGCTGGTTGTGTCAGGGTGGAGTGCCTGGTTATAGGTTTGTTAAATTATCAATATCCTGTTCCCAATTTTTAGGATTATTAGAAATATATTCTCTTACAGCGTCTAGTGAACGTTCATTTCTAATAACATGGTCGTAAAAGGACCGCTGCCATATTTGACCGGATGTATTTAAATTGTTTTGTGTTATGTAATTTAAATATTCTAGGGAACATTTTGATTTAAACGAACCGATGATATTTGATATTGTAGGGGAGGGGCTTGCCCCCTCCCGTTTATCGATAATCAAAATACCATGAATATGATTTGGCATAATAATGTATTCGTCCAATTCGATATTATCATATTGATTTGGTATATCAATCCAGTGTTTGTCTATTATTTTACCAATTTTTGATAATTTTGTATTGTTTTTGTATCGGACAGGGGCAAGCCCTGTCCCTACAATATTTTTATATTCACCGAATATATTTTTTCTATCCTTTGAACAAATTGTTGCGAAATACCACCCGTTATCGGAATAATCATGATTTTTTAACCGATTATTTTTACGTGTTAATAATTTCGCCATTTTTTATTTTTTCTTATAATACCGACATCAGCGGTCAATGGAGCCGCAAAGCGTCGGAATTGGCAGGTTGCATTGAGTTATGTGCTTTTAGATGCAGCTTTACTTGTAACTTCTAACCTCATAACTTTCTCTTTCATAGGTGGGTTCAATTCTAACAGAACTCACCCACATCCCCATATCAAACCAAATACGCATATAATACGTTTTTCCTGCCTCATAATACTGATTTGTAATACGATCAATTGAACATATAAGCTCGACATGAAAATCATGAAAGCCAGGAGTTACCGCAATTTTCAAAGGAACTTCAGACGTCACAATGCCAATTGGTTTTCTATCGAGAAAGACTTTAAATTCATCTGTAAAACCCTGTTCATGGATTATAATTACAGTTGCTTTATTTACTGACAACGGTGATGAGTCTATTGGCACTTTTATTATTGTTCCACAGCCACTTAAAATAAATATAGATAACAAAACAATCATTATATTTTTCATAATATCTATCCTCCGAATAATTAATATATGGAATCTACGTTTCTCTCTTTCTCAGTATAAAACTCACCCTTCGTAAATTTATCATGCGGTATAGATTTTTTCTTTCCAGTTTTTGAATATCCGTTTGCTTCCATAAGGACGCAAACAATCGCACCAATATACTGTTTTAAAAAACCATTAAATGGGACAACCTTCTGTCGGTTTGTTGCCTTTAAGCAAATTTCTGCAACACCTGAAACTGCTGGATAATTCATTTCGGTTGCTACTTTTGCACAAAAAAACGATAAAGGCTTCATTATGGTGTTAAAAATAAAATTACCTTCATTGTGCGCAAAAGGTCCATATTGTGGGAAACGCTTTTTAAAATCATCCAGATTAGGGATTTGTGCTTCTAGAATAAATGTTTGTTTTTGCATGCATGCTCCTTTTCCGATAAACTCGGGCTAAAACTTGATGTCTATATATTAGACATTCATATCTAGGATGTCAACATATATTTTAAGTTAAAAATTAATACATAAAATCCATATTCCATCATAAGAGCATCTAAAATATATCAAATTTTTATTGATTCCGCAAAATAATTTTTGTTAATTCAGGAGAATGACAAAGAGATTGCCACGTCGCTACGCTCCTCGCAATGACTCGAAAGCAAAGGACGAATACAAGATTCGCCCCTACTTGCTTGCAATGACAGAAGGAGAATTTCGGCAGAAAAATGAAAAACAAAAACATTATTGAACTAACAAAGGTTTAGTTATATAATTAACACCATTAGGAGGGTAAACATATGTATAAAGTAAGTACTGTAATTGAGAAAGATGAACACGGATATTATGCTTATTGTCCCGAACTTGAGGGCTGTCAGACACAAGGTAAAACGTGGGAAGAAGTGGTTGAAAATATTAGAGAAGCCACAGAATTGTATTTAGAGACATTGTCAGAAGACGAAAAGCATGAGTTGCTAAGTAAAGAAATTTTTACTACCAGCTTGGAAGTAGCAAGTGCCTAAACTACCACGGATAACAGCTGTAGAAGCTGAAAAGATGCTTTTGAGAGAGGGATTTGTTTTACTTCGGAGTAAAGGCAGCCATAGAATCTATAAAAAAGCTGACAGGCGAATGGTAATTCCTTTTCACAAAGAAAAAACACTACATCCAAAAATTGTCAAGCAGCTTCAACATATCATAAAAAAATATTAAATAATTAACAATCAAACTGCCTAACGTATCTGTCGAAAAAACGTCTGATTTAAAAACAGCAGAAATAACAGGAAACCAATTTTAGTAAGATGCGAATGAAATTCATTGCTGACTTTCATATACATTCACACTATTCTATTGCAACAAGTAAGAATCTTGTACCTGAATACCTGGATTTATGGGCTAGGATTAAAGGTATAAAAATTATTGGCACTGGAGATTTTACTCATCCTGGATGGCTGAAGGAATTAAAGGAAAAGCTTGAGCCTGCTGAGCCTGGCCTTTTCAGATTAAAGGATGAATATAAACAGCGTACAGATATTCAGACACATACTTCCTCTAGTAATGAGGTCAGATTTCTACTTACTTCTGAGATAAGTAATATCTACAAAAAAGATGGGAAGGTTCGTAAGGTTCATAATCTCATATTTGCTCCGGATTTTAAAACCGTAGAGAAGATTCAGCAGAAACTAGTTAAAATCGGCGGCAATATCACATCCGATGGCAGACCTATTTTAGGGCTGGATTCAAGAGATCTGCTGGAAATAGTTATCAGTTGTTCTGAGAGAAGTCTTTTTGTGCCTGCGCATATCTGGACTCCATGGTTCTCAGCCCTTGGCTCTAAGTCTGGTTTTGACTCCATTGAGGAGTGTTATGGCGATCTGTCAGATCATATTTTTGCTGTAGAAACAGGTCTTTCAACTGATCCTCCAATGCACTGGATATGCAGCTTTCTGGATAAATACAGGCTTCTTTCCAATTCTGATGCGCATTCTCCTGAAAAATTAGGAAGAAATGCGAATCTTTTTAATACAGAGATTTCCTATAGTGCAATTATTGATGCTATAAAAACCGGGAAGCCTGAGCATTTCCTTGGTACAATAGATCTCTTTCCTCAAGAGGGGAAATATCATTATGACGGACACAGAAAGTGTAATATGTGCTGGAGTCCATTGGAAACTCTAAAACATAATGAGATATGTCCTGTGTGCGGCAAAAAGATCACAGTCGGAGTAATGAACCGCGTTGCACAACTAGCGGACAGATATGACCCGTTACAGAGAGAAAAAAGACTTCCTTTTTATTCAATTATACCGCTGAAAGAAATTATATCTGAAATTCTGGAAGTTGGGCCAGGTTCTCAAAGGGTTGCTCTTGCCTATAATACCCTGTTGCAAAAGGTAGGCACAGAACTTGATCTGCTTCTTAATTTGTCTGTAGAGGAAGTAGAAAAAGCCAGCAATGATTTATTAGCAGAGGCAATAAGACGAATGAGAAACAGACAAGTTTATGTTAAAGAGGGCTTTGACGGGGAATTTGGCAAGGTAAAGGTTTTTCAGAAAGGCGAAAAGGAATCATTTGGATCTCAAGATATGCTATTTAAGCAGATGACTCAGGTAAAACCTCTGCGTCCCAGAAAGCTGATTAATTTTAATCTGAAAGAGTACACTAGATTGAGAGAAGCTCTGGCTCAGCAAAGTCCTGCCTCAGCAGAAAGCAAACCTGAAACACGGGGACTAAACCCCGAGCAACAGAGAGCATCAGAGCATTTCTCAGGACCTGCCTTGATCATTGCAGGACCAGGCACTGGGAAAACCCGGACACTTACATATAGAATAGCAAATCTGATTCAACACAAGAACATAGATCCTGAACATGTTTTAGCTGTGACATTTACAAATAAAGCAGCTAATGAAATGAAGGAACGATTATGCGATCTGCTGGATAAAGAAGCTGCTAAGTTACAGGTATGCACTTTCCACGCTTTGGGGCATTCTATACTAAAAGAGCAGCATGCGAGAATCGGACGGGATAAGCAATTTTCGATTCTTGATGAAGATGATAAAAAACTGATATTGCAGAAGATAGGATGTGAAAAGAAACAGGTTGGGAAAATTTCTGAAGCAATAACCAATGCTAAGCAAAATTTAAAATCAGTAGAAGAAATAGAAGATAAGGATTTGTCTGGTATTTTTCTCAAGTATAAGACAATTTTACATGAACAGAATTCCTTTGACCTTGATGATCTGATCTACTGTTCTGTGAGGCTTTTTATGAATTTTCCTGAAGTCCTTTCTCAATATAGGGAAAAATATCAGTGGTGTATGGTTGATGAATATCAGGATATAAATTTTGCCCAGTATCAGATGATCAGAAGCTTGATGCCTGAGTATAACTCAAACCTGTGTGTGATTGGAGATCCAAATCAAGCAATTTATGGTTTTCGTGGCGCCGATGTAAGATTTATCAGAAGATTTCTTGAGGATTATCCAGAAGCAGCAGTGTATAGACTTAAGAAGACATATCGCTGTTCTGATTATATACTCAAGGCTTCCAGCGAGGTTATAGAGAGCAAGGGTTTTGGGCAAGGGCTTTGCAAAGCCCTTCATAAGGGCGTTAAGATAAAAATTGTTGAAAACAGCTCTGAAAAAAGC
>DAOVKY010000032.1 GCA_030631525.1 bacterium | reverse complement strand
TTCCATCATTATGCAGGAAGAGATTAGTAGTTGAAGCCGGCTCAACTGCAGGATGGTATAAATATGGAAAAGTGTTGGGAATTGATGAATTTGGGGCTTCTGCGCCGTATGAAATATTAGCAGAAAAATTTGGGTTTACTGCTGATAATGTGTATAGGAAGGCGCTGGAGATAATAAAACAAACATAGGAGACTGTATAAAAATGAGCAGCAAAGTAACAGGAAACGCCGTCATAGGTCAATCAGGCGGGCCAACATGTGTTATTAATCAGAGCTTAGTTGGCGCAATAATAGAAGCAAAAAAGCATCCGGAAATTCAAAAATTTTATGGCGCATTACACGGCGTAAAAGGAATACTAAATGAAAATTTTATCGATTTAGGAGCGCAAGACACCGCAGCTCTTGAAAAAGTAGCCAACACGCCGTCTGCCGCGCTTGGATCCGTAAGAAAAAAACCTACCGAAGAAGAATGCAAGAAAATAGTTGAGATATTCAAAAAGAATAATATCAGATATTTCTTTTATATTGGAGGTAATGATTCAGCTGAAACAGCGGACATCATAAATCAACTTGCTCTCAAGTCAGGATATGACCTAACATCTTTTCATATACCAAAGACTATTGATAATGACCTGCTCGTTACTGATCACTGTCCAGGTTATGGTTCTGCGGCAAAATTTGTTGCAATGGCAATAATGGGCGATAATCTTGATAACGGAGCTATTCCCGGAATTAAAGTTAACGTTATTATGGGAAGACATGCAGGGTTTTTAACTGCTGCTTCCGCTCTTGGCAGACAGCATGAAAACGATGGCCCGCATCTGATTTACGTGCCTGAAATCCCATTTTCAAAGGAGAAATTCATACAGGATGTTAAAGATGTTTACAACAGACTGGGACGATGCCAGATAGCAGTTTCTGAAGGAATAAGTGATGGCAAAGGCAACCCAATTTTTCAATCCGGAGTTAAGGATGCTCACGGGAATGTACAATTGAGCGGCTCCGGAGGACTTGGAGATATGCTGATAGAGCTTATTAAACAAAATATCCATGGCAAGCTTAGAGCAAGAGCTGATACATTTGGCTATTTACAAAGATGCTTTCCCTGCATTGTTTCTGAATCGGACGCAGAAGAAGCAAGACGTGTCGGAGAATTCGCAGTAAAGAGCGCTGTGGAAAGCGATCTCAAAGACGGAAGTGTTGCAATAAAAACAACCGGGCTTTTCATAACCCCTCTTCATTCTGTTGCTAAAAATACACGAGGCATGCCTAGAGACTATATGAACGAGGAAGGCAACAATGTAACGGAAAAGTTTCTTGCATATGCAAGACCTTTAGTAGGCAAATTACCTGAAATTGGGAAATTAAAAATATAGATGAAAGCAACCACTGTGCTTGTAATATTTTTTCTGTTCTCCTCCATGGTATATTCTTATTCTCAATCAGATATAGAGCTTTTTCAACTGTCAGATACAAATAGAAAAAAAGCTGAGAAGCTTTTCATCCTTGGAGAAAAACACATTGACAATAAAGAAATTAAAAAAGCTATCAAATGCTATAAACTCGCCATAAAGTATAATCCTGTATATGTGGAAGCTTACTATAATCTGGGAAGAATATATGATAAACAGAATAAACTGGATAAGGCGATGTCTCAATACACGCTTGCTCTTAAGTATAATCCCAAATATACCAAGGCTTATAATTGTCTAATGTCTATTTATAAAAAACTTGGACGCCTTGAAGAAATGGCAAAGCATTACAAACTTGCCATTACTTATGATACTAAATATAGCTGGGCATACTTTAATCTTGCCGGGCTCTATTTTGATATAAATAACACTGCAGATGCTATAAAAAACCTGAAGCTTGCCATCAAGCACAGTCCTCAATATTCTGACAGTTACAACAATCTCGGAGTTATTTACTGGAAACATGGTAAATTAGAGAAAGCTGAGGAGCAATATAAACTCGCTATTGAGCATAATCCGAAACATGTTGTTTCTTACAATAACTTAGGTGCTGTATATCTGCAAGAAGATAAGCTGGCGCAAGCTGAGAAGCAATTAAAACTTGCTATAAAATACGACCCGGAATTCTACTATGCTTATTACAATCTGGGACTGGTTTACTTAAAACAGGCAAAACCAGAACAAGCCATAACTCAAATGAAATTCGCTATCAAAAACAATCCCAATCTATCAGATACTTTCAATAATCGCGGTATTGCTTATTACCAAAGACAATGGAGAAACTAGAGAATGAGGAGGGCATAAAATTGGGTTTAGGTGTAGTAGAAAAGATTATAAAAGCGCACCTTTTAAAAGGGAAAACAAAAAAAGAGAGGAGTATTTTTGCTATGAAAACTATTCATGAAAAATCACGTAACATACCAGTTGTTGAAGAAGTTGATGTCTGTGTGGTAGGAGGAAGCTGTACAGGTGTATTTGCGGCAGTTAGTGCTGCAAGATTAGGAGCAAAAGTAGCTATTATTGAAAACAACGGTTTCTTTGGCGGGGTTGCAACAGCAGGACTGGTTAACGTTTGGCACTCTCTTTTTGATACAACTTACCAGAAGCAGATTATAGCTGGTCTTACTCTCGAAATTATAGAGCGTCTGGGAAAACGAGAAGCTATTCTCAAGAAAGAAAGTGGGAGTTTTACATTTAACAGCCCTGAGCTCACAATTGAACTTGATAAAATTATCACCGAAGCCCGAATTCGTCCGTTTCTTCACAGCCGTTTTGTTGCTCCAATCATAAAGGGGGATATTTTAAATGCCGTAATAATTGAAAATAAAACAGGCAGATGTGCTATTCGCGCTTCCTATTTTATTGATGCGACTGGAGATGGTGATCTTATTGCCAGAATGAAATTGCCCTATTTCAAGCACAAAGATATGCAGCCGCCAACAACTTGTGCAATTGTTTATGGTTTAGATAATGTGGAACAGCAAAACCCGGATTTTTCACTAAGCGCTGCAGTTTTTAATCCAGAGAGCCCAAACTCGTTAAGAAACGGTTTTCTTTGGGCCGCACCTGTACCAAATATACCGAATGCAAAAATGGTTGCAGGAACAAGAGTAAATAATGCAGATTGTAGTAATGCAGATGAACTTACAAAGGCTGAGATAGAAGGACGAAGACAGGTAAGAATTATCTGTGATATCCTGCGAAAAAATTTCAAGGGTGGAGAATCCATTGCTTTGGCAGC
This sequence comes from bacterium, assembly GCA_030631525.1. Classification (GTDB taxonomy): domain Bacteria; phylum JAHJDO01; class JAHJDO01; order JAHJDO01; family JAHJDO01; genus JAHJDO01. The sequence goes on along the minus strand of DAOVKY010000032.1, from coordinate 4,106 downwards.
TTTGTCATCATATATTGGTGTGCGGGAAACGCGTCATATCAGATGTTTATATACGCTTACAGAAAATGATATTCTAAGTGGCAGATCTTTATCCGATGCTATTGCAAACGGAACTTATCCAGCGGACATACACCACAGTGATAAACCAGGCATAACTTTTCGCCATTTAGACGGAAGAGAGGTATATCATGTTCCAGGATTACCAGAACAAGTCAGCCGATGGCGTAAAGAACAGGAGAAAGACCCTACATTCTATCAGATTCCTTATAAATCTCTGGTACCGCAGGGCGCAAAGAATGTGCTGGTTGCAGGAAGAATTATTGATGCAGACAGAGGCGCCTATGGAGCTGTAAGGGTTATGGTCAACTGTAACCAAACCGGTGAAGCTGCTGGCACAGCTGTATATATTGCACTAAATGAAAATATCTCTGTATCAAAAATAAATACTAATAAGCTTCGGAAAACAATGAAAAATCAAGGAGCAGTGATTATATAGATATAGATTAGGAATGGATAAAAAAATGAGGGAGTTTTCAAATTCAGAGCTAATAATTGATGCTGACTTTCCCGGCGGCAAACCGGTCACTGTGGAAACGGCTCGAACGTTCGGTCACGACCTAGCCACAGCAATCCATAGATATATTGATGGAAGAAATTATTCAATAAGGTAGATGTCTTAAATGAGGAGGGCATAAAAGTGGGTTTAGGTATAGTAGAAAAAATTATAAAAGAACACCTTTTAAAAGGGAAAATGATATCTGGTGAGGAAATCACTCTAAAAATAGACCAGACTCTTACACAGGATGCTACGGGAACAATGGCCTATCTTCAATTTGAAGCTCTTGGGATTTCAAAAATAAAAACAGAACTGGCTGTTAGTTATGTTGATCATAATACCATACAAACCGGTTTTGAGAACGCTGATGATCATCGTTATCTCCAAACTGCTGCCTGTAAGTATGGAGCTTATTTTTCAAAAGCAGGAAATGGAATATGCCATCAGGTGCATCTGGAAAGGTTTGCAGAGCCTGGAAAAACACTTCTTGGCTCGGATTCTCACACTCCGACAGCAGGAGGCATGGGAATGCTTGCTATTGGAGCAGGTGGATTGGACGTGGCTGTGGCAATGGGAACATGTGAATATACTATGCGTTATCCTAAAATCATCCGCATTAATCTGGAAGGTAAATTAAATCCATGGATAAACGCAAAGGATATTATACTTACAATTTTAAAGATGTTTGGCACTAAAGGAAACGTTGGAACTATAATAGAATATGGAGGCAGTGGACTTGAAAGCTTAGATGTCCCAGAAAGAGCGACTATAACCAATATGGGTGCAGAGCTTGGTATCACTACTTCAATATTTCCCAGTGACCGGTTGACGAAAAGATTTCTTCTCTCTCAGAATAGAGGAGATCAATGGAAAGAATTAAAAGCAGACTCAGATGCTAGGTATGAAAAAGTAATAAACATTAATCTTGCTGAAATTGAACCCATGCTGGCATGTCCTCACAGCCCTGGCAATGTTGCTCCTGTAAAAGAATTGATTGGGAAAAAAGTGGATCAAGTAATCATCGGCAGTTGCACCAACTCTTCCTACAATGACCTTAAGACAGTTGCGCATATAGTCAAAGGACATAGAATTCCACAGAACATGAGCTTTGTAGTTGCGCCGGGATCAAGACAGGTATTAAAAATGATAGCAGATGACGGTAGCCTTTCAACATTGATTAACGCAGGCGCCAGAATTGCAGAATGCGTATGTGGATTCTGTATTGGGAATAGCCACGCTCCAGCCACAGGAGCAGTAAGCATCAGAACCAGTAATAGAAATTTCAAGGGGCGTTGTGGAACTCAATCTGCTTCTGTTTTTCTATCAAGCCCTGAAACAGCTGCTGCATGCGCACTGTCTGGAGTAATCTATGATCCACGTGATCTTAAAGAACTTGTTTTTCCATCTTTTGCTCTGCCAAAGAAATTTCATGTAGATGATACTATGATCATCCTTCCGGCACCTGAGAGCAAAAAAACAGAGATATATAAAGGCCCAAATATTGGAGAGCCTCCCAAAAACAAACCTTTGTTTGAAAATATCAATGGCAAGATTGCAATTAAAGTAGGAGATGAAATTACAACTGACCACATAATACCTGCAGGATCAAGATTAAAATATCGCTCCAATATTGAGAAATACTCTCAATTTGTATTTGAAGGGATTGGGCCATCTTTTCCAAAACAATGCAAGGACAATAAATCAGATGGCTACAGTAATATTATTGTGGCTGGGCTGAGTTACGGGCAGGGTTCAAGCCGCGAGCATGCAGCTATATGCCCGATGTATCTAGGAGTAAAAGCTGTTATTGCAAAATCCATAGAAAGAATCCACAGAACTAATTTAATAAACTTTGGCATCCTGCCTCTTATCTTTATAAAACCCGATGATTATCAGCATCTAAATGCAGGAGATATTGTGGAAATTCGTAATATAGAGAAAATAATAACAGAAAATGCGAAACTAGTTTTGGAAAACAAAACTAAGAATGTTGATATTGAATTAAAATATGATTTTACTGAAAAGGAAAAACAGATAATAGTGTCAGGAGGTTTATTAAATTATATAAAAAGAAAGGATAAATAATAATGGACAACCAAATCAGAATGCAAGATGGGCAACTATCTGTACCTAATGAGCCCATTATTCCCTTTATTGAGGGAGATGGAACTGGTCCTGATATCTGGCGAGCTTCAGTAAGAGTATTTAACGCTGCGGTTGGAATTGCATATGGAGGCAAGAGAAAAATTGTATGGAAAGAAATATTTGCAGGAGAAAAAGCATATAAAAAAACTAAGGAATGGTTGCCGGAACAAACGGTTAATGCTTTTAGGAAATATCTGGTAGGTATAAAAGGTCCTTTAACAACCCCTATTGGCGGCGGCTTTAGAAGTCTGAATGTAACTCTTAGAAAATTGTTGGATCTATATGTTTGTCTGCGGCCAGTAAAATGGCTTGAAGGTGTCCCGAGCCCGGTCAAGCATCCGGAGAAGGTTGATATAGTTGTTTTTCGGGAAAACACTGAAGATGTCTATGCAGGACTGGAACTACAAGCATATTCAGAAGATGTAAAGAAACTTATCAGTTTTTGCAAAGATTCTTTTGGATGGCACATTAGAGAAGACTCTGGCATAGGATTGAAACCAATAAGCGAGACTGGAAGTAAAAGATTAATAAGAGCGGCAATAAAGCATGCAATAAAGAACAAAAGAAAAAGCGTAACTCTCGTTCACAAGGGCAATATACAGAAATACACAGAGGGTGCATTTAGAAATTGGGGATATGAGGTAGCAAAGAAGGAATTTTTAGAAGAAGTTATATCATGGGACGAATGTAAAGGAATCGTTCCTCAGGGAAAAGTCTTAATAAAGGATGCTATTGCTGATATTTTCTTGCAGCAGATATTAACAAGAACAGACGAATTCGATGTAATAGCTACAATGAATCTCAATGGAGATTACATTTCAGATGCGATAGCTGCGCAGGCAGGAGGCATCGGAATAGCACCAGGCGGAAATATCAATTATGATACCGGTCATGCAATATTTGAGGCGACTCACGGCACAGCGCCCAAGTACAAAAATATGGATAAAGTAAACCCCGGCTCATTGATATTGTCTGGAGAAATGATGTTTAGATATATTGGATGGGAGGAAGCTGCGGATCTTATTACTAAAGGAATAGGTAAGGCAATCTTAGGCAAAAAAGTTACATATGATTTTGAGAGATTGATGAGTGGAGCAAAGCTTCTTAAATGCTCTGAGTTCGGAGATGAAATCATAAAGAACATGACAGAATAGCTAATTATGACTAAAGACCTTAACAATTTTTCTCCAGTGTCCAAATTCAAATTTCTGCAGCATGCAATAGTGACAAAAGAATTGATCAATTTAATATAATTATGGTATATTTGTTTCTGTAGATTGATGAAAATATCAATATAGGGAAACACAAATGAAGTTTAACGATTTTATTAAAATTTATAAAGACACTCCTTTCATTGACTCGAGTTCCTTTTCCTTATACAGCAATCCAGAACATCTGTGCCGTC
>DAOVKY010000138.1 GCA_030631525.1 bacterium | reverse complement strand
ATCGCTCTCAAGGATAAAACAGAAATAATCACACAGGCAGCAGACTGGCCAATGCTAACTATCAAATACGAAGATCATATTATACAAAGGCCTGATATTTATGTAAGATAAATGGACACAATCCGCATGCTTCACCTCCCAGCAAACACTCTCCTGTCTCCCTCCGACGCACTGGAGCTGGCAGGCTCAACATACAGCTTGTATCCTTTTACCCATGCTGAGTGTTTACAATTATAGGGAAGATGAAAAATCCTGTCAAGTTTGATTTTGAGTAGAGCTTGCTCTATAATGAATTTACAAAATAGGGAGTTTTTTATGAAGGTTCTGGTTGTTGGTAGTGGTGGTCGTGAGCATACACTTGTATGGAAGATTGCGCAAAGTCCAAAAGCTTCTAAGATCTATTGCGCTCCGGGGAATGCTGGTATCAGCCAGCAGGCAGAATGTGTTCCAATAAAAGCTGAGAATATTGCGGAACTTATCTGTTTTGCACAAGAGAAGGAGATTGATTTAACTGTGGTTGGCCCTGAAGCGCCTCTTACAAAGGGTATAGTTGATGAATTTGAAAAAAGAAATTTAAGAATTTTTGGGCCGTCAAAAGATGCTTCCCAGCTTGAAGGAAGCAAGGTATTTGCAAAAGAAATAATGCTTGAAGCAGGAGTGCCAACAGGTAAGTGCGAAATATTTGAGGATTCAGATAAAGCCACACACTACATAGAATCGCAACCTGTTCCCATTGTTATAAAAGCTGATGGACTTGCTGCTGGCAAGGGAGTAATTGTTGCAAAAACAAAAGAAGAAGCATTAGAAGCTATAGACTTAATAATGGTAAAGAGGACATTTGGGAAAGCTGGTGATAGAATTATGATTGAGGAATGCTTAATTGGAGAAGAGGCATCAATACTTGCATTCTGCGATGGAGAGAGTTTCATACCAATGGTTTCTTCTCAGGATCATAAGGCAATTTATGATGGAGACATGGGCCCAAATACAGGAGGAATGGGAGCATATTCTACTGCTCCGGTTATTAATGAACATATGATGGAAACGATATCTTCCAAGGTCTTTCAACCTGTAATAAATAAGATGAAGCAAAAAGGTATTCCGTATAAAGGTGTTCTTTACGCAGGGATTATGATTACAGAGAGTGGACTGAAAGTCCTTGAGTTTAATGTAAGATTTGGAGACCCTGAAACACAGGTGATACTGCCAAGACTAAAGACAGACTTAATTGATATTATGGAATCCTGCATAGATGGCAAGCTGAATGAAGCAGGTATTGAATGGGAAAATGAGGCGGCAGTATGTGTTGTGATAGCATCAGGAGGTTATCCGGGTCCATATAAGAAAGGAGAAATAATAACAGGAATTAAACAAGCTGAGCAATTGCAGGATGTAATTGTATTTCACGCAGGCACAGCTTTAGCAGGAAAAGACATTGTTACCTCTGGTGGAAGAGTTCTTGGCATAACAGCTCTTGGAGCTAATATTGAGCAGGCTATTGATAGGGCGTATAAAGCAGTTGGAGAAATACATTTTAATAAGATATATTTTAGGAGTGATATTGCAGACAAGGCGCTGAAGTACTTGTAAAAAACTTCTCAACTTTCCCAAAATATGATAAGATTTTCTTAACTTTGGATTAAGGAAACAAAATATGGCCAGATTACGAGCTGAAATTGCAAAAATGAGCGATCGGGAAGCTGAAATATTAAAAGGTGCTACAAGGTCTTTGATAAGCTATCTTAATCCTTCAAAAATAATTCTTTTTGGTTCAAGAGCAAAAGAAACTAATAGAGATCACTCTGATTTTGACTTTGCTGTTGATTGTAAAAAACCTCAGATTTCTGTACAAAGAGAGATAAATAAAGATATAGAGAAGATAAGCGGTCTGTATAAAGTTGATGTTGTATATATGTCATCAATTGAGGAAGAATTTAAAAATATAATTTTAAAAACAGGGAAAGTAATTTATGAAAGAAGAAATTAGATATGCCTTCAGTAAATTAGAAAGCGCATTTGTCAAATTGAATGAAGGAGTGAATACAGCAGAGGATGAGTTGGAAAAGGATGGCGTAATCCAGAGATTTGAGTTTAGTCTTGAATTAATCTGGAAAACTTTAAAATTATTTCTTCAGAATAGCGGAATAGAGGTAAAGACACCGAAAGAGAGCTTAAAGAAAGCCTTTAACGTTGGATGGATAAAGGATGAAAAAACTTTTTTGGATATGTTGGAAGATAGAAATAGAACATCCCATATTTATGACAAGGATACTTCTGACGAAATATTAGAGAGAATTAAAAATAGCTACATCCAAGCTATGGGACAAGTTTTGAAGGAACTAAAAAATATTATAAGAGAGGAAGATTTATAATAAAACTGTTACGAGCATACTGAGGAGAGAAGACATGGCTAAAGCACAAGTTGGAATTGTAATTGGAAGTATCTCAGATAGAGAGTATATAATGGAGACATGTAGGATATTGGATTTTTTTGGTATTCAATATGAACTAACTGTATGTTCTGCGCATCGTACTCCTGCAAAAGCGGCAGAGTATGCTGGTAATGCTGCAAAGAGGGGACTGGAGATAATAATAGCAGGTGCAGGCGCAGCAGCGCATCTTGGCGGAGTCCTAGCGTCCCATACACTTCTTCCTGTAATTGGAGTTCCAATCCCAAGTTCTGAGTTAAAAGGCGTAGATGCTCTGTATTCAACAGTGCAAATGCCCGGCGGGATTCCAGTTGCTACTATGGCTATTGGCAAGAGCGGAGCAAAGAATGCAGGTATATTGGCTGCTGAGATATTGGCTTTAAAAAACCTTTCTCTTACAAAGAAGCTCAAAGAGTATAGAAAAGAGCTTGCTGATAAAGTTGAGAAGGATAATAATAAGCTAAGAAGTTCCTAAAAATTTTTGCAATTCATCTATATTAAAGCAATTTATAACATCTTGTTTTTCGAGCCAGCCGCGTCTGGCAACTCCGATGCCAAATTTGGCGAAATCCAGTTGTGAAATACTATGAGCATCTGTATTAATTGCGAACTTAGCGCCTCTTTTTTTTGCTTCTTGAAGATAGATATCAGGTAAGTCCAGGCGTTCAGGGAAGGCATTTATTTCAAGCGCAGTTCCTGTATCTGCGGCTGCTTTGATAATAGCGGAAATATCTATTTTATACGCTTCTCTTTTTCCAAGCAGGCGGCCTGTGGGATGGGCAATAATATCAACATTTCTGTTTTCCATAGCTTTTATAATTCTGGATGTGTTTACCTTTTCGTCCTGAGAAAAGCCAGTGTGTATTGCGGCAACCACGACATCCAGTGTTTCCAATACATCATCGCTGAAATCAAGTTCTCCATTAATATGTATCTCCAACTCAATACCTGATAATATCTGAAAGTTCTTATATTTATTATTTAATTCATCAATCTCCTTTTGTCGTTCTATGAGTTCTCCTTCATTTAATCCTCCTGCAACCTTCAGGCTTTTGGAATGGTCACATATCGCTGTATACTGATATCCTCT
>DAOVKY010000171.1 GCA_030631525.1 bacterium | reverse complement strand
GCGATTAACAGCCTGCTCGCGGGAATCAAAGACTTCCCAGTGTATTGGCTCAACAGGAAGACGCGAACGTGTCCAACTCACTTGTTGTGCATGGTGTTCATCCAGTCTTCGCTCAAAGTCCTCGGTTTGTCCAATGTAGAATGAATCATCCGCACATTTGAGCACATAGATGCAGTTTTGTATTGGTTTGGGGCGCGGCGCAGGCAGGTCGGGGAAGTGGGGTTTTACTTCCCGCTCAAAGTATTCATGGATATCCTCTTTGAGTGGCACATTTTCATAATCACGCAAATCAGGGTCCGGCTCCGGATTTGCTTTCTTGTCATAGATGATATCCGCTGTTTCATCATGTTCTGAGAGGGCTTTGAATATTGCCTTCTTCAAAGACTTATCAACTTCAAAACCATGTTTCTTAAACGTGTCATCTAATATTGCTTCAAACTTGTCTCTGTTTTTATATAATTTATTTCCAATTGACCTAAGCGCTTTGATAATCTTTTCCTGTTTCTCTTTCCCCTTTTCTACCTCTTTAATCCCTGCCTGTGCTACGGCAGACAGGTGCTCGTCTCCCTGATCGGGGTCGGGGACAAGTTTTTTCCTCTTTTTGCTTTCTGCCAGTTTTTGAAAAGCCTTTTCTTCTTTCAGCAGTCCAATCCGTTCACTGCTTGCCTGAAAATTTAGTTGCAGAGGTCTTTCAACCGTAATCTTGTGATATCCAAAATCTTCTTTTTTAAAAATTTTGCTTTTATCAGATTCTCTAAAGGATTTGTAAATATCTACGATCTCTTCAATCTGCCTTTCCGTTACATAATGGCGTTTATTGCCCAGGCTCTTTCGCATATTATCAAAGTATTCTCTGGCATCAATTAATTGAACCTTCCCTTTTTTCCCTTTTGGTTTCTTGTTGGTTACAATCCAAAAATAGGTATAAATCCCTGTATTGTAAAAGAGCTGGTCGGGCAGACCTACAATTGCTTCAAGCCAATCATTCTCAATTATCCATTTTCTAATCTCACTTTCACCGCTTCCTGCATCACCTGTGAAAAGTGGGGAACCGTTAAAGACAATGGCTATCCTGCTGCCACCTTCTCCCAAAGGCTTCATTTTAGAAATCATATGCTGAAGAAATAACAATGAGCCGTCACTGATTCGGGGAAGCCCTGCGCCAAACCTGCCTTCCGATCCAAATTCTTCTGCTTCTTCCCTGATAGGAGCTTCAACCTTTTTCCATTCAACGCCAAACGGAGGATTTGAGAGCATAAAATCAAAGGTTTTACCGGCAAGCTGGTCATCTGAAAAGCTGTTGCCTTTTTTGATATTATCAGCCTCTTCTCCTTTTATAAGAACGTCTGACTTGGCTATTGCAAAGGTTTTGGGGTTTAGTTCCTGTCCAAAAAGATAGACCTGAGCAGTGGGGTTTACGTGTCCGAGGATTTCATCTTTTGCTGTGGTGAGCATTCCGCCGGTACCACACGCGGGGTCATAAACAGTCCTGATAATATTTTTCTGTTTTAAACCGCCATTGCCGGCAATGAGAAGGCGCACCATTAGTGCTATAACTTCACGGGGGGTAAAATGCTCTCCTGCGGTCTCGTTTGACTGTTCGCTGAATTTCCTGATGAGTTCCTCAAAGATCGTACCCATTTCGTGGTTGGAGACAACATCCGGATGTAAATCGATTTCATTGAAACGCTGGATAATCAAATAGAGCAGGTTTGCTTCATCCAGTTTCTTTATCTCGTTGGCGAACTCAAAGTTTTCTAAAATATTATACATATTCTGGCTGAAGCCATTAATGTAAGCTCTCAGATTTTTTGCGATATTGTTCGGGTCCTGCAACAGGTTTTGAAAGGTAAATTTTGAGATATTGTTAAATGGGTAGCCAGATGCTTTTTGGAGTATTAAGTCTTTATTTTCTATTCCTCTTTCTTTAAGTTCTTTATTCTTTTTTAAAACCTTTTCTTTTGTTGACTCTAATACGTCGTCAAGCCTTTTAAGGACAGTAAGGGGAAGAATCACATCCTGGAATTCTGCCTGCTTATAATCACCTCGCAGTAAATCAGCAATGCTCCAGATGAAATTGACTTTCTCCTGAAAATTATTGTTCATAAAACTATTCCTTTTTCCTTGAAGCTAAAGGACCTATTATTGGCGATGATTATATGATCCAGAATATCAATACCAACAGCCTTGCCTGTTTCTAATATTCTTTTTGTTATATCTATATCGGCATCGGAGGGTTCAGGGTTTCCTGATGGATGATTATGAACTAAAATAATAGAAGATGATAGAGACTGAATAGCCTCTTTAAAAACCTCACGGGGATGAACCAGATTGGCATCCAGAGTACCCGTTGAAATATTGCTTATTTTAATAAGATTGTTTCTTGTATCAAGGCAGAGGATTAAGAAGTGCTCTTTCTTTTTGTCTTTTAGCTTCTGTCTTACTAATTTGATAACATCCTGATGGCTTTTGACTGATATTTGTTCCCCGGTATCTTCTTCTTTTCTTCTTGCCAATTCAAATGCAGCCTTTAATTGAGAGGCCTTTGCGGTTCCCATGCCTTTTATGGCAGATAATTCTTCTAAAGAGGCCTGGGAGATGTTTTTTACATTGCCAAAGGCACTCAATAGACGCTGGGAGGTTACCATCACAGATTCACCTCTTACTCCTCTTCCAAGGATTAAAGCCAAAAGTTCCTGAGAAGAAAGTGCTTCAGCACCATGCATTTGAAGGCGCTCCCTTGGCCGCTCTGATTTTGGCAAGTCATGGATTGTGAAACCCTTATTTTGCGCTTTAGTCATAATATCTCAATCTCAAAAGTTAAGGATTTGCGGGACGTTCCTAAGTTTATAAGTGAAGCGGAACGTCGTTAAATATCTAAGAATCTATATCCATTAATTGATGATTGATCCCGCGGTCGATCATCTTCTGACCATTCTCGAATTGGTATGGGGTCTTTAGCTTCTTTTTTCTTCATTTATGTCGTGGGTTCCGAGCTTGCCCGCCGTTTTTCTGGCGGGTTCCGAGTTTGCCCGCCGCTT
>DAOVKY010000141.1 GCA_030631525.1 bacterium | reverse complement strand
GACAAAATAACCTCACTAATACTATACGGTCCTCCCGGAACGGGGAAAACAACACTTGCTTATATTATTGCCGATGTAACAAAATCTCATTTTGATAGAATTAATGCAGTTACATCCGGTATTTCAGAAATACGCAAGGTTATTGAATCCGCAAGAAGGAGGAAGGAAATAAACAATGTAAAGACAATACTTTTTATTGATGAAATTCATCGGTTTAATAAAGCGCAGCAGGATGGCTTAATGCCTGCTGTTGAAAATAATATTGTAACATTGATCGGAGCAAGCACTCATAATCCTTTCTTTGCAATAAACAGTCCATTGCTTTCAAGATCAAAAATATTTCAATTAAATCCTCTTTCTGACGAAGATATAAAGCTTATTATAGGGAATGCGTTAAAGGATAAGCAAAGAGGGCTTGGCAAATTGAAAATTGAAATGAATGATAGCGCATTGAGACATATTATCAAATGTTCAGATGGAGATGGAAGAAGGGCTCTTAATGCTCTTGAGTTGGGTGTATTATTAGGCAAGCCTGATAAAAGTGGTATTATTCATTTTACAATAAAGATGGCTGAAGAAGCTGTTGGCAAAAGACAGGTAGTATACGATAAGGATGAAGGCGCACATTATGATACGATCTCTGCGTTTATAAAGAGCATGAGAGGTTCAGATCCAGACGCAAGTCTTTACTGGCTTGCAAAGATGATTTATGCGGGCGAGGATCCAAGGTTTATAGCAAGGCGAATTGTTATATGCGCTTCTGAGGATGTTGGCAATGCTGACCCTCAGGCTCTAATTTTAGCTAATGCGGCCTTGCAAACATCTGAATTTGTAGGTTTGCCAGAAGCAAGGATAATTCTTGCACAGGCAGTAACTTATATTGCGACTGCTCCAAAAAGCAATGCCTCTTATCTTGGAATAGATAAGGCATTAGAGGATGTAAAGAGCAATAGATTAAAACAAGTTCCAGTGCATCTTAGAGTAGGACATGGCAGGGATTACAAGTACGCGCACGACTATAATGACCATTATGTAGAGCAGGAATATGCGTCTGCTCTTCCTGCATATTATAATCCTACAGAACAGGGATATGGAAAAAAGATAAAAGAGCGTATGGAGATTTTGAGAAAAAGGAGTAATGAAGGTATGAGCAATATATCAAAACATATATTACGCCAGAAGATGATAAAGGAACGCCAAAGGACATCTTATGATGAAATAGCAACTAAGAGTGAACAGATTAAGAAGCGGCTTTTCGAACTAGATGTTTTTAAAAAAGCTAAAACAATTATGTTCTATGTTGGAAAAGAAGATGAGGTTCAAACAAAGGATATGGTTTTAGAATCAATGAAAATGGGTAAAATAGTAAGTGTTCCTTATATAGAAAGCAGTGGAAATCGTGAAATACATGCATCTCTTTTGAAGAATTTTGACAGGGATCTTGTAAAAGGAGAATACGGAATTTTATTTCCTACAAAGGAAAGTTACAGACCTATAAATGCAAGCAGTCTGGATATAATTATTGTTCCAGGAGTTTGTTTTGATAAAAATGGAAACAGAATAGGACGTGGTGGAGGATATTACGATCGCTTTTTAAAATCGGTTTCTGAAAAAACTATATTAATTGGTCTTGCATTTGATTTTCAGGTTATTAAAGATGTCCCACATGAGAAGAAAGATATTCCTGTGCATATAATTATAACTGAAAAAAGAGTCCTGAATTAAAAATTATTGGGAGAAATATTATGGCGAAGGTAGTATGTCTTGGCATTCTTGTTGCTGATGTTGTTGCGAAACCTGTTGATGATGTTCCTGAAAGAGGTGAGCTTGGTATAGTTGAGAAGATTGAACTTCATACGGGGGGATGTGCAAGTAACACAGGAGCAGCTCTGAGAAAGCTTGGCGTTGATACAGCACTGATTGGAAAGGTTGGAAATGACGGTTTTGGAGATTATGTTGTAGGGGAGATGTCTAAGTGCGGATTGAATGTTGAAGGGATAAAGAGAGATAAAGAGACAAATACGTCATGTTCGTTGGCATTAGTTGAGGATGATGGAGAAAGAAGATTTATACATTGCTATGGTGCAGACGGAACATTCACAGAAAATGATGTTGATTGGGATATAATCAATGGATGCAAAATTCTTCATATTGCAGGAAGTTTACTTATGCCGACATTTGACGGAATTCAGACAGCGCATGTTTTAAATAAAGCAAGAAGCATGGGGATTACAACATCACTGGACACTGCATGGGATGCTAAAGGAAAGTGGCTTGAAACCATTGAGCCATCTCTGAAATACATAGATATATTCCTGCCTAGTATTGAGGAAGCAAGGATGATAACAGGTTTAGATTCAGCTGAAGAGATAGTGGATTTCTTTCTTAAATATGGTATGAAGATCGTTGGCTTGAAAATGGGCAGTAAAGGTTGTTTTGTTAAGTCTTCTAAAGGTGAAATTGTAAAATTTCCAACTTTCAACATTAATGCGGTTGATGCCACAGGCGCCGGAGATGCTTTTGTTGCTGGATTTTTAGCAGGTGTATTAAAAGGTTGGAACTTACATAAAACAGCTGAATTTGCCTGCGCTGTTGGAGCATGCTGTGTGCAGGCAATGGGCGCTAAAGCAGGTATCAGAAGCTTTGATGAGACGATTAAGTTTATAAAAGAGCATGAATCAGACCACCAACCTGAGACTCATATAATCTTTACATGAGCATCAGCGTCTACGACTGTTAGTGTTTTCTCCTGTCTTTTTATCTTATCTTTTGAAACTCTTCCCACATTGCCCAGAAGTTCTCTGCAGGGACATCTGCCTGAATATTGTGAATAGCAGAAAATACATATCCTCCATCTTTAGCAAGTATGTCAATGGATTTTTTTACATCATCTCTAACCTGCTGAAGTGTTCCATGAGGCAGAGTCTCTTGAGTATTAACTCCTCCTCCCCAGAAACAAATGTCTCCTGAAAATTCCTTTTTTAGTCTTTCAGCGTTCATACCAGAAGCATTAGTTTGGACTGGATTTAATATATCTACTCCCACTTCAATGAGGTCAGGGATTATTTCTGATATTGCGCCGCAGCTGTGAAAAAAGATTTTCGCCTGCGGAGCCTTTGATTTAATAAAAGACAACAACTTCTTCTGTCTTGGCTTGAGAATTCCTCTATACATATCAGGTGAGACCAATAAACTTTGCTGTGTTCCAAGATCGTCGCATTCAGCAATAACATCTGCTCGTTCTCCTGCAAATGAAAGAACTCTATCCCAGTATCGCATTTTTACTTCCAGTATTTTATCAATTAAATACTCAGCCATTTTACGAGATGTAGCCAGGTCCATGTAAAAATTTTCATAGCCTCTTATCCTGAAAGCCATCTCAAATAGTCCTGCACAGTTGCGGTCAACTATCAATGCCTTATCGTCAGGTATTGTCTCAAGTTCTTTTTTCAGCATTTTATAACCAACTGTCTTATCAGGATTTGGAAAATCATATGATTTTAAATCCTCAAT